>JBJXDV010000155.1:0-18064 GCA_046153465.1 Chitinophagaceae bacterium | reverse complement strand
ATCGGTGATTACACTGATTGCAAAAACGGGAATGCCCATATGCACAGCTACAATATTTTCCTGGACTGTACTCATACCAACCGCATCTGCACCGAGCTTATGAATCATTTTATATTCAGCCCTGGTTTCAAACGTGGGCCCGGTTACTACAAAGTATACGCCTTCGTGTACCTCGATATTTTCTTTCTTCGCTATTATTTTTGCGGTTGAAATTAATTTTTTGCTGTAGGCTTCTGTCATATCCGGAAAACGTGGCCCCAATTCATCATAATTTTTACCAATAAGCGGATTTTCTACACCAAAGCTTATATGGTCATTAATAATCATAAGATCTCCCACTTTAAATGCAGGATTAACCCCACCAGCAGCATTTGACAGTAAAAGACACTTTATACCGAGATATTTCATCAATCTTACAGGAAATGTAACAGCCTGCATAGAATAGCCTTCATAATAATGAAAGCGGCCAGCCATCGCTACTATTTTTTTACCGCTCAGCTCGCCAAAAATGAGTTTTCCTTTGTGCCCTTCTACTGTTGAAACAGGAAAATGGGGAATATCTTTATAATCAATTTCAATTTCAATGGCAATATCATTTGCAAAATTACCTAAGCCACTGCCCAACACTATACCGGCTTCTGGCGTATGAAAGTATTTACTTTGAATAAAAGCGGTCGTTTCTCTTAATTGTTTAATAAGATCAGGCATAAGTCACGTTTTTATTAATTTCTATGAACTTCGCAAATATATGAAATCGTTTTTCCCTTTGTTTATATAGGAAAAAGCAGGTTATTGATTAATTTTGAAAAGTTCATTTTTATTTTAGCTGATAGTTTACCATGAAAACAAGGATATTATTTATTTCTCTTCTTTTAGTTTTTTATTACTCCCTGCCGGCACAACTTTGTAATGGTAGCCTGGGAGACCCTGTTGCCAATATTACATTTGGAGGCGGAAGTGGTGCCGGTCCGGCTCTTCCAGCCAATACAACTACTTATACGCACGTTTTCGGAACTTGTCCAAATGATGGGGAATATTCTCTCGTTGAACTTTCTTTCAACTGCTTTGGTGGGTCATGGCATACAATTTCCGGAGATCATACACCGAATGACGTTCAAGGTAGATATATGCTTGTTAATGCTTCTTTTCTTCCGGGAGATTTTTATGTAGATACAATCCGGGGCCTTTGCTCTAATACCAATTATGAATTCGCAACATTTGTAAAAAATGTGTTGAAACCAACGGCTTGTAATGGGAATGGAATAAAACCTAATCTTACTTTTCGGATTGAAAGTTTAACTGGTACCGTATTAACTACTTTCAATTCGGGAGATATCGATGCTGAACAACCAGCGGTTTGGAAACAATATGGTGCTTTTTTTCAAACACCTATCGGCACTACAGATGTTGTAATTCGATTAACAAATAATGCACCAGGCGGATGTGGTAATGACCTGGCAATTGATGATATTACTTTTCGCCCATGTGGACCAACCATAAATGCTACGGTGAATCTTTTGAATTCAAGTGATATTTATGCGTGCGAAAGCGATAAAAAAGATTTCTTATTAACGGCTTCGTTCTCACCTGGTGTTTATGTAAATCCTTCTTTTCAATGGCAAGTCAGTTTAAACAACGGCGCTACCTGGACCAACATTCCCGGTGCTACCAGTAATTCATATTTAAGACCGGCAAGTAATATTGGGGCCTATCATTATCGAATGCTTATTGCGGATGGACCAAACATTAATTCAATTTCTTGCAGGCTTTCATCTAATACGATTTCAATAACAGTTAGTCAACCTGATGCCCAGGTTACAAATTATGTTTTCGGTTGTTATGGATCTACGATCGGTTTTTTTGCAGCGGGGGGGTCAAATTATAGTTGGACAGGCCCCAATGGTTTTACTTCAAATGTTCAGGATCCTTCCCTAACTAACGTACAATTCACCAATTCTGGTTGGTATAAGGTAAAAGTTACAGACTTTAGGGGATGTAGTGATGAAGATTCTACCAATTTAATTATTTACCCGGCCGCTACGGCAACTGTTGGACCAGATGTGAATATTTGTGAAGGTGGAAGTACTACCCTTACTGCTTCAGGAGGCCTAAGGTACAATTGGTCACCCACGCAAAGTTTATCCATTGACAGTATACAAAATCCTGTGGCCAAACCTGCCGACAGCACGGTTTATACAGTTGTTGTATTTAATCAATATGGATGTTTCGATAAAGCTTCCGTTAGGGTTAATGTTTGGAGAAAACCATTGGCCAATGCGGGTCCTGACAAAAAAACCAGGCAAGGATTTCCTGTTACAATTAATGGCTCTGTAAAAGGCACTGATGTAAATTATTTTTGGACGCCCTCTTCAACAGTTACAAACCCTACCTCGCTTAAAACTCAGGTGAACCCTCCGCAAAGTACTACGTATACACTACATGCCGAGTCAACACATGGTTGTGGTGTTCATACAGATAATATGTTTGTGAAAGTATATGACAAAGTGCTTGTTCCGAATGCATTTTCGCCCAATGGAGATGGTATTAATGATACGTGGATTATTGAACCCCTTGAATTTTTTGCCGAATCTGTCACCAGTGTTTATAATAGGTATGGGCAACTGATTTATAGTAGCAAAGGATATTCAAAACCGTGGGATGGTACCAGAAACGGGAACCCGGTTCCGATTGGAATGTATTATTATGTAATTGATCTTAAAACATCGAAAGAACCCTTATTAACAGGTTCTGTTCTGGTAATACGCTAGAGTACCTTTTTTGCGTTATTAGGGGTATGAAACACCCGCTTTTTATTTTAGCTATATCGGCAATAGCTACTTTTACCATGGGATGGTTTGGTCATAGAGTTTTTTTAAATTCACAACAGCCTGAAAGAATATCTTTACCAATTCCAACACTTTCTCCTGAAAAAGATTCGCTGATTCATTTAAGAACGGATAATCAGTTAGTCAAAACATTCGATAGCAGCTCGATTAAGTTGCCGGCTCCTGACAGTAATTCCTCAACTACGATCATCGTTCGGGTGAGTGCTAAAACAGATACACTATGGGATGATGAAAAAGAAATTGTGATCAAAACGCCCGACGGATCTGTTGAGGTTCTTAGAAAATTCAGGCCATTGAAATCATTTAAAGATTTTATTGTGACGGAAAAATTCAAAAAAAAGCCCGTAACCCTATTAGATTTTTCCACCAGTAAGTATGGCAAACTATATAAAACTGAAACTAAAAAATCATTAGCATCCGGGCAGGTTTTTGCCGGCCATTATTCTTTTACATGTATTGATTGTGGTTTGGGTTGCTTTGCCAGTACCATTGTTGATTTAAAAACAGGCAATGTATATGATGGACCACACGCATCATTGGGTTACGAATATAAATTAAACAGCAGATTGCTATTAATTAATCCACCGGCAACTGATGGGTATTATGCTGCCTGCGATTATTGTGAACCGGAATTGTATGTATGGACCGGGAAGTCATTTAAAAAGATAGAATGAAATAAAAAATGGACTGAGGTTTATCATTCATTCCAGTTATCTTAAAAAAAATATTACATCACACGCTGGTTTCTCCAAGTAATAGCTCGTCTTTTCAGTCTTATTTTTTTCTTTATTGTTTAAAAATCCTCTTCTCTAACGACAACCTCCTTTTTGGCTATTTGAGCGTTCTGAAGTAGCTTCGCAACTCCTGATCATTCAGCAACAAAATTTAAATCTGATATATTTATGGCTTACGATGTAGTTGTTCTTGGAAGCGGTCCCGGAGGATATGTTGCAGCAATACGTGCAGCTCAGCTTGGTTTTAAAACAGCGATTATTGAAAAAGAAAGTTTGGGTGGTGTATGTTTAAATTGGGGATGCATTCCAACTAAAGCATTATTAAAAAGTGCCCAGGTTTATGAGTATATAAAACATGCAAAGGATTTTGGTATTGACGCCACTGGTATTCCACAATTTGATTCCGTTATAAAGCGTAGCCGGGGAGTTGCTGATAAAATGAGTAAGGGTGTTCAGTTTTTGATGAAAAAGAATAAGATTGATGTGGTAATGGGATTTGGTAAGTTCAAGGCAAAAGGACAAATTGAAGTAACAAAGCAAGATGGTACTAAACAATTGGTTGAAGGAAAACATTTAATTATCGCCACCGGTGCACGAAGCAGGCAATTACCCAGTATGCCAATAGACGGTAAGAAAATAATTGGATACCGCGAAGCAATGGTATTACCTCAGCAACCAAAAAGTATAATTATTGTTGGAAGCGGAGCGATTGGAGTTGAATTTGCTTACTTCTATAATAGTATGGGCACTAAAGTTACCATTGTTGAGTTTTTACCCCGAATTGTTCCGATAGAAGATGAAGATATTTCAAAAGAACTGGAGAAAAGTTATAAGAAGAGCGGAATCGACATTATGACCAATGCAGAAGTAACTTCGGTAGATACAAGTGGAACAACAGGAATTAAAGCGAAAGTAAAAACAGCCAGTGGTGAAGTAATTCTTGAAGCCGACGTATTATTAAGTGCAGTCGGAATTTCTGCAAACCTGGAAGGAATTGGATTGGAAGAAACAGGAGTTAAAACAGATAAGGGAAGAGTAACTGTAGATAAATTCTACCAAACAAATATACCCGGTATCTATTCGATCGGCGATTGTTCTCCCGGCCAGGCTTTGGCACACGTTGCCAGCAAAGAAGCCATCATTTGCATTGAAAATATTGGCTATAACGAAAAGAAATATGCGCATAAACCCGAAGCCATCGACTATGGTAATGTGCCGGGTTGTACTTATTGCACTCCCGAAATTGCTTCTGTAGGCTTAACGGAAAAACAGGCTAAGGATGCGGGTTATGATATTAAAGTTGGAAAATTTCCATTGAGTGCTTCAGGCAAAGCTTCGGCAGCGGGGCATACGGAGGGATTTGTAAAAGTGATCTTCGATGCCAAGTATGGCGAATGGCTGGGTACTCATATGATTGGATACAATGTAACCGAATTAATTGCAGAAACGGTGGTTGCACGAAAACTGGAAACAACCTATCAGGAAGTACTAAACAGTATACACCCCCACCCTACCATCAGTGAAAGTATTAAAGACGCTATTGAAGTAGCTTATGGTGAAGCAATTCATTTGTAAAAAATCAACGTAGCCTAATACTTTCAACATTTCGTTTTATCGCTGAATTTTATGGTGATAAATGGGTAAGATATGTTTTAAAACACTATCCGCTCATTCATTACTGATAGTTTAATAGCAAAAAATAAAATGACACCTTGTTACAAAGGTAGCGAACTCCCCCAGGTTCGCAACTCCCCTAAGTTCGAAACCCCTCCAGGTTGGAGACCCCTGTAAGTTCGAAACCATACTTGTTCCCTACCGTTTTTTTTAACCAAACAGCTTGCAAAAAAAACGGATCACCAATGATGATCCGTAGTAATAAGACAGATAGTTTTTGCTATGGGTTGGTAGCCCGGGAAATTATAAGCAGTTTGAATGGCTTCGATTGATTGCCAGCTTTAATAAAATAAGTGCCTTGCTTAAGCGATTGTAAATTGACTGTGGTAATTTGCTTAGTAATTTTAACCTGAGATATACGTTGACCTAATTGATTGTAAATTGTTAGTACTGTTCCGGAATAAATTTCTTCTTTAAAAAAATTCACGGTGATAAAGTTAGTGGCCGGGTTGGGAAATATGTAGATTCCTCTTTCTAGTACCAGATCAATCGGTGGAGGGTCGGGCAATGGAATTCCTGTAGCTGCATTTGACGATAAAAGAGAATAACGTGGCCCATTAACAGCAAAACACGCTCTCATCTTATCCCTTTGGCCAACTGTAAACATATTGGTACATTCATCTACCGTAAGATCCATATAATTGTTGTACATGTTGCCAGCAGGCATATTGTTACAGGAGGAAACAAATCCAGAAGGACAGCCATGTGTAGCAATACCTTGCGGTGGTGTATCTTCTACCCCATCATTACCACAATATTGATCGCCCCATATATGACGGAGCCCAAGCCAGTGGCCAACTTCATGTATTGCTGTTCTACCCTTATCATAGGGTAACGTCAACTTGCCCTTCGTACCAAAGGCCGAATAACGCATTGCAATTCCATCCTTTTCTTTTGAACTGCCCAATATGCTTGAGTACCCAATAATTCCGGCCGTAAGATTTGCCACCCAAATATTCAGGTATCGGTCACTATCCCATCCATCATCACCTCCCAAACTTGAAAACTTAATTTTATCATCCAGTCCAAACGAATAGGCACTCGTTTTTTTTCGGACAATTCCACTTGTCGCATAACCCTGTGGGTTAATTTTTGCCAAAACAAACTCTATATAACAATCGGCGGCAATAGGCCGGAATTGCAAGGGAATTTTAGCTGTATCCGCATGAATCTTTCGGAACTCTTTATTCAATACCTCTAGTTGAGATAAAACCTGCTCGTCAGCTATATTTTCATCCGCATTTTTATAAAGAATATGAACAACCACAGGTATTCTAATAATTGATAATCCACCCGGGCCAATGCCCTGCACACTTAACTCCTGATCATTATTTAAAATTCTGTTTATCAAATTTTCTATGCCGGTTATTCGACTCTGCAAGGAAGGAAATCTCGCAGTCTCCTGCTGCTGGTATTGATAGGTGGCGCAATCAGATTGTGCAATACCAACGTAAAAGGTAATGCCCAGGCAAACAAATACAAGTAAAAATGATTTCATTGTAACGGCTTTCTTTAGCGGCTGTTACATAGGTAATTGCTAATGGTTTCATACAGACTTGCAATCTTTGATGCAGTATATGGGTTTTGCATATACTGCAATAGCGGAATTTTTAATCAGGAAAAGAGGTTTCAAAAAAAGGTCAGTTAAAAAAACTTTTTTGGGGTAAGTATTACAACGGTGTTCATCAGGTTTGAGCCGCAGAAGGGGTAAATAAAGGTACGGTTGGCGGTAGTCAAACGATAAGCTTCTGTAAAACAATACAAAAAAAACTGTAAATCAAAATTCCTTGGCAAAATATTACAAACTAAATCTGGTAAGGCTAAAATTCAAATTGTATTTTTGCAAAGCATCAAGCTTAATTCATTATGAAGTTGCTTTTTTACCTGGTTGTCTTTATCTATTGCTTCTCAGCGTGTAACAATCCGGAAATACAAAATAACGGCGATAATAATGATCCCAACTCTAAAAAGGCAATTCCACCCATTATAGGTTACTCAATCGTAAAAATTCATCCGCACGATAGTAGTTATTTTACAGAAGGACTTGAATTTTATAACGGCGAACTATTAGAAAGTTCCGGAGGCAATAATGACGACAGCCCCTACCCCTCGGAAATGGGTATCGTAAATAATCAAACCGGAAAAGTAACTACTAAAATACCATTGGACCGCGCAAAGTATTTTGGAGAAGGTATTACGGTATTCAATAACAAGCTTTATATGCTTACCTATATCAGTAAGGTTGGTTTTGTTTTTGATATTAAAACATTCAAAAAAATACAGGAATTTAATTTACCAACGCAACAAGGCTGGGGACTTACCCATGATAGTTCCAGTATTATTATGAGTGATGGCAGTAACTCCCTTCATTACCTTGACCCTACTACACTACAGGTTAAAAACATTTTAGGTGTTTTGGATAATAATGGTCCGGTGTCTAACATTAATGAATTGGAGTATGTAAATGGATTTATTTATGCCAATCAATGGCAAACATCTTATATCCTGAAAATTGATGCTTCTTCAGGAAAAGTAGTGGGAAGAATTGATTTAAGCAGTATTGAAAACGAAATTACCTCTAACTATTCAGACACAAATGGTTTGAATGGAATTGCCTATAATACAACAACCGGCAACTTTTTAATAACCGGAAAAAGATGGCCCTTTAGTTACGAAATAAAATTACAGTAGTTCAATCCGTTCACTTCCGAATGATATATATAAGTGAACTGCACTTTTCCTTATGAAACAATGCTTTTAAATTAGATATAAATCCATTCCAGGCACCTTTTAGTAATCGGAGCTTACTTCCCTTGTATTTTTCGCTAAGTATACTAACATAAAAACTATCAAACCACATTGGCTTTATAGATTCAATCGTTAGATCATGCTGCTTCAAAAGTTGACGCATTGCGGATGGAGAAAAATGATACAAATGACGGGGCACATCATACGCGGCCCAATGTTCTTTATATAACGCAGCATCGAAGGACGTATAATTAGGTACTGCAATAAATAATCTTCCTGTTGGTTTTAGTATCTTTTTCAATTGAGCAATATATGCTTCAAGTGTGTGTACATGTTCCAGTACATGCCATAGCGTAATGGCATCGTAGGAATTCTCAGTCAATTGAAACAATTGCTGAGAAGGGAGTAAAGAAATACCATTTGTTTTTAGAGCAATCTCTCTTGCAGTCAAATCGGGCTCGAGGGCTGTAACTTTCCAGTCCGACAATTGCATAAAGGCGGCAAAGGTACCGGCACCAGCGCCTAAATCGAGTAAAGAGCCCGTAGGCATTCCTGTTATAGATTGAATAAGTCTATGTTTTTGCAGCAAAGTAATTCTGCGAATAATATGGTAAAGGCCATTTACAATTCCTTTGTTGCTGTTCGTATGTGAAATATAATTTTCAGATTGGTAATAGGTGCCAATCGAGGATTCGTTTGGCGCATCTTGTGTAAAACGCAAATTACAATTAGCGCAGTCCCACAGTTCAAATAATTTTTTCGATACGGAGTGATCAACTGCAGAAAACTTAAACCCTATTGAAGCATTCTTGCAAATCGGGCAATGAGAATATCTAATTAAGTCCATCAAAAAAGTAAAAAAAGAAATGAAAATTAGTCTCAATCACAAAAAATCAACCCTATCCAAAATAAAACTTCCCTAAAGATTATTATTTTTAATGGATTTCATTATAAAATAGTTAGTGCTGTACGCGAATTGTTTGCTGATTTCCTATAGCACCTGATCCGAATCCATTTTTATAAAAATGAAAAAATAAAATAATAAGTGAACCAGCAAGTATTGTTAACGCATACATCCACCACGATTCCCGTTCAATCACCGTTTCATCCTGGAGGTTATGAGACGCCTGTTCGTTAGATAGTTCGCGGTCACCTACTAATACTCTATGTGTTGATTTACTCCTGATTACCCGAATTGCAGGAACGGCTGCCTGATAAATAGCAACTGGTCGTTCCGCCTCAAATTTTATTTCTCCGGTAGTGCCTAATTGTAACACACCTACTTTTTCCAGCGTAACCGGGCCATCTGTTTTTATTTTATTTCGCAAATTCTCACTCCATTCAGTATACCAGCGAATCGCCTCATAATCACTAATACTTTTTTGATGAGCCAGGTAGGAAAAAAATTCCCTTTCTGGGGAATCTTTGTATTTATCGAACCTGAAATGATAAGAGGAAGGAAGTAATTGCTTATTTACAAAGTCGCTTTGAGCCGGAACCCTCTCAACAAATATTGTACCCAGCCCTGGTATACTCAGACTCTTATGTTGTAATAAATAACTGTACAGCGCTCCGTTCATAAATCACTTTATAGCTGCGAAGCAACAGCATTTAGTGGTATTTACAAAACTAAAATTTTCAGGGGAGTGTATTGCGAAAACAACGGCAGGCTCATCGTCAGTTTCTCAATATTGAAGGCCAGTTTATTGAACGCATAAAAAATATATTGTAACAATCAATACAATTCTATAGGTAGAAGAAAGGGTGTCACTAAAAACAACTTAGAATTTTGAGATATTACTAATAACCCAGGGGGTTATTTCTGATTAAAAGAATAGGTTATACCACCGAGTATATTAAAGCCAAATGTTTCATATTGGTGCCAACGCTCATATTTATTATTGAGAATATTATTGAGCTGTATCCAGAGATTGAAGTTTTTTGTGATCCTAAACTCTGCTCCAGTATTCAAATCAAATCCCGCATCGCCCTTAAATGCATCGCCCGTTTTCCCCCGGTATTGTGCCCCATCCCATGCCCATAAATCTGCGTGCAACCAAAGATCTTTTAGTAATTGCCAGCGTAAACCGGCATTTAATTCTAATGGAATCATTCCCCATGCCTTTTTTTCTTTCTGCAATTTTGTAAATTGATTAAAATTTAAAGAAGCGGAGGCACTGAATTGTTCCCCTTTCGAATACTCAACTTCACCGTGTAATTGCAGGGCTTCCAATCGTGGCTCGTAAGCAATTAGGAAAGTTTTCCCATCTCCCCCATCGTTTACAAATAATGGAATATTGCGGAATTGCTGAAACCCCACCTTGGCAGAGTAAGAAAAGTGATTATCGATAGATCCTTTAAATCCAGCATATCGTTCCTCTACACGGGTACTAAACAAAGAATCTGGCTGCGCTAACCAGGGATTGATACTTGCAAATCGTTGGTAGCTGCCTTTTTGATAGTAACCAATCCAGCCCAACTGAAAAGTAAAGCGCTGATCATTTGTCGTTATATCCGCCATTACATTCGGCAGCATTTTAAATATTTTATTATCCCATGATGGTTTCAATCCCCCATGGATAAACAAATTGGGTGTTTTTAATAAAACGGCCGGAGAAATATAATAAAGATTATTCTGTCGCTTCGTTTTAGTGGCTCCTTTCAATTGGTAAGAGGTTAGATCAGCCGTTACACCGAGGTTGAATGCAAATAATTTTCCAAACGTCTTCTCTAGCGGCAAGTCCAGAACAGTATTGGATTCAGACCCTTTACTTAACCCGGCGTCGCTAAATGCATTAATGGAAAGTGAAGGATGATACGATAACCCAAATTCTGTAGGCATAGTATTTCTGAAATGAACCCGTGCTTCAATAGTTTGAAATTTTTGTTTTAGCTGGTCTTTTTTATAATCCAGCGTATCTGGTCTGTATCCATATAAAAAATAATCATTACTGCTAAAACCGACCCTTCCATTCCATTCAAGATGTTTAGGAGATAGATAGGTTGCAGAGGCGCCAACACTCGACAAACTATTCTTTTGATACTTCCGGCTTCCTTTTGAACTATAATAATTAGCAAACACATTATAATAAGTACTCTTTCCATCTCCAAAACTAAACCCTGCTTTTATATAAGGTAGATGTACGTTACCAAATCCCACCTTTATATAATTACTGTATTGCCACGCATTAAAGGAATCAATTCGCAAAGCGACTGGCTTTAATTCAGCAGGCTGGTAAGCAAAAAAAAGATTTTGTGAAGGAATGACATATCCCAATTTTGGCCTACTTGTATCTGAAACCGGTGGAGCGGCATTAAAATTTATTTTGGCGGCTTCTCTTAACACTGGCTTAAAGGTAGACGTGATATCAATACTTTTCTTTTTAGAAGTATCCTGCGCATGAACAAAATGGTTAGCCACCAACAATGAAACGATACTTATAACTATTTTTACGGTTTTTTTCATCTTCAAATTCTATAGTGATTATTACCTCTGAATAATATTCTATCCTTACAATATTTATGATCCATTTACTTTTGTATTCTTCTTCTCCTCTTCTTCAACCTGTTTTAATTTCTGTTCGGCAATTAATCGAAGGTTTTCGACCTTGGCATTCTCAATTACGCTTTGAAAAGTTGCTTTTGCGTTGAAATAATCTTTCTGTTTAAAATAAATATCCCCCAATAACAAATAGGCCTTAGTTACCCATTCTTCATAGGACCCGGATTTATTGATCACGTCAAACGCTGCTTTCTCCGCATCGCCTAAGCGATTTTGACTAAAAAAGCAATTGGCGATTTCATAGCGCGCCTCTGCAGAATAAGCTGCCTTACTTAAACTTGCTACGCTGCGATAATAGGTAATTGCCTCGCTGCATTGATTGCCCGCCTGGTACGAACGTGCTATTGCAAAATTAGCCAATACCTTATCATCTGTTCCAATCCCTTTTTGATTCAGAAGTTCTTTTGCGTTATCTGTTGCATCATTCCATTTCTGTAATTGAAACTGGCTACGTAATAAGCCCCTCATTGCTTCGAGTTTGCTTTCCTGCGATGTAGCAAACTCTTTCAGCCTTGCAAAATATTTTTCCGACTTGATATAATTCTTTAGATCAAAGAAATTTAAGCGTGCGATAATGAGTAAAGATTTTTCACCAAATTTATTAGGAGCTCTGTCGGCTAATATTTCATAGCCACTTGCTGCCTTGGCCCAGTCTTTCTGGTTAAAATAAATTTCACTTTTATAATACAATGCTTCCAGAGAATGTTTTCCCTGGGGAAAGCGTTCCAGATAGTCTTCGTACTTCTTAGCTGCAGAAGGAAAATTCCCATTATTGAATTGAACCTCGGCCTCCTGATATGCCAATTGCTCTTCCTGGGTTGTTGAAATTTCTTTGCCCATACTTCGGGCAAAACTCACGTATTCGGCTGTACGCCCTTCTTCTACATAAATGATTTTTGCATTTTCCAATGCCTCTTCAGCCTCTGGAGAATTTGCAAACTGTTGCAATAAAGAGGCATATTGTTTTAGTGCTTCGGAATTATTATCAAGATTATAATAGGCGATGCCTAACCGTAAAAGCGCCTTAGGCTTAAGTGATGGATTAGGATCACTTGCCACGTTTTTTAAATAAGGAATTGCTTCACGATATTGTTCATTTGATAAATAACTACCCGCAATTTCAAGATTTGCATCAGGTATTAAACTGCTCGAAGGATATTTACGACTGATACCACTAAGTAAATTTATTTTTTCTTTACTACTGTTTATTCCTGCAATCATGGCATTTTGAAAAGTTGCATAATCGCTCGACCGCCAGGAATATTCAAGCACTTTGTCGTACATCGCTTTTGCTTTTTTATAATCGCGACTCATGTAATGACAATCGGCAATCCGGATATATACATCCTGCTCCTGAACCGGCGAATTAATGAATGGGTTTTTCACCAATTGCTCAAAAAAGCCCAATGCCTGGGTATAATTCTCCTTTTTCAAAAAGCTGTATCCCAAATTATATTTAGCATTGTAGGCGCTAACCTCACCACCCGAAGCATTTGATTTTAGATATTCGAAATAATAACGAATAGCATCATCTGTTTTTCCCAGTCGGTAAGCAATTTCTCCTTTCCAAAATTGCACAAAAGGCAATACCAATTCATTGCCAGGAAGCGCTTCAGCTCTTGTTAATAACTCATTGGCAGAAACCAACATTCCATCGTTTATAAATTCAGTAGCCCTTCCATATAAAATACGAGGATATAATTTGCGCGCCAACGGTGAAGGCGATTTTAATCCCTCTAATAAAACAAGTGCATCTTTATAATTATTTGTATTGGCCAATACATTTACCAATAACTCGCTTGCCTCTGTTGTATAGTCAGAGTTAGGATAAACCTGCATAAATTTTTGCAATTCCGTAAGCGCTACGTCCTGATAACCCAATTCGTAAGAAAGTTTTGCATAATTATACATCGAAACTTCCCGCTGAATAGTGTTACTGCTATTTACTGAACAAAACAAGAATGCGTTTCGGGCATTGCTCTTCTGACCCGTTTTCAAATAGGCATCGCCTAATAAATACATAGCATTTTGTGCAAGTGTATCTTCCTTTCCGCCCAACTGCTTAAATCCTTCTATAGCCTTATTCCAATTAGCGACACTGTAATAACAATAAGAAACTTCATATAAATCTTCTCTTGTTACTTTTTCTGCTTTCGCAATATAATTCTCCAGGTAGGGCAATGCCTTAACATATTGCTTTTGCATAAAATAGCCATGGCCCACTAATTGCTGCATTTCTTTTTCATAAAAAAGATTTCCGCGTTTTAACTTATTCTCCGCATAATCAAATGCCTTTTGCTTATCATTTTGCATGTAATAAATTACAGAAATATAATAGGGAGCAACCTTACCAAAATCAGGATGATCCTCTACAACTTTAAATGCCTCCAGGGCATCCCGATAATTTTTGTCGTTAAATGAAATGAACCCGTAATAATAATTTGCTGCGTCGTAGTTGGGATCGTCTTTTAACAACCGGATAGCATTCAAAGAATTTTTAGCTCTGTCAAAACGCTGCACAGTAAAAAACGAATACCCCTGATGAAATTTCATATCCGCTATTTCACGGTTACTTAGGTTGTCAATTGAAACCTGGTCGTACAGGTCAATAGCTTTTGCAAAATTATTTTTTCGGAAAAAATATTCAGCAAGGTGAAAGCTCATCATTTCAACACGGGCCTCATTATCTTCCAATCCAATAAAATCTTCGGCTTTGCGTGCAGCTCCTTCTTCATTTTGTTTTAAACCGCAAACAACTGTATAATATTTTATTTCCTGGTATTGAATGGCGTTATTACTTCTGTCCGTTTCCTTTGAATACAATTCGAGCGTTTTTAATAAGGGATAGGCAAGGCTATACTGCTCCCGCTGAAAATACTCCTTTGCTTCTTTGAAAGCTAATTGAGGATCTGCAAGAAAACGTGTTTGCTGTGCAAAAAGCGAATTAAGGGAGAGAACAAGAATTGCTACGATCGATGCAAATTTTTTTATTCCAATATCCATAGTGCTGGGTTAACGATCTAAAGTTTCCAATTATTTTATTGTTATCCAAACATCGTTCCAAACACCTGTGGATAAGTACCCCAATTAACATTTCCTTTTCAGTATGAAATGCAAAATCGCAAAACCTTATTTTTGAAAAAATATTTTTTTATGTTTATTTCTGAAACCAACATTCGGGTACGCTATGCTGAAACCGATCAGATGAATGTAGTTTATCATGGTAATTACGCGCAGTATTTTGAGGTGGGCCGCGCCGAATCGATTCGTCAATTGGGGTATACCTACAAGGATATGGAAGAAATGGGAATCATAATGCCGATTGTAGAATGGCACGCTAAATTTATAAGGCCCGCACATTATGATGAATTATTAACCATTAAAACAATGTTGAAAGAGCTTCCGGAAGGATATAGAATAGAATTTCATCAGGAAGTTTATAATGAAAAAGAAAAACTGCTTACTACAGGCAAAGTAGTATTATATTTTATCGAGGCTTCTACGAATGAAAAAACAACCATGCCCAAGGCATTAAAAGAGAAATTAATGATTTATTTTTTACACGGATAATAGTAACTCAATTGCCGAACTCAACCTTATAATAGAAAACAGTAGTGTCTATTTTAAAAGATTCAACAGATTACTCTAATAATTGTTCAACAATTCATCTATACAACTAAACCCTATGGTGATCCGGTTTCCAGCTTACAACTGACTTCTTAATTTCACCGCTTCTCAATTTGTTATCAATGGCCTTTTGCACAAGTTCAATGAACTCATGGTCCGGAGCAAACCGCAGTGCAATGATCTGGGATGTACGAAGTCGCTTGTCCAACAATTTTCCCGTTAAGGCAAAATGCCGGAGATTTTCTTCAGCCCTGATAGCCCTGTCCTGAGCCTTAAGTGCAAATGCACGGGCATACCAAAAAATACTGGCAAGTATCAACGAAATTGCTGTTAGCAACGAAGCGGAATAAAGATTTTCCTTTGAAGACTTGACCAGGTTAACGATACTACCAATAAGTACAGCTATTATTACAGCCAGGGTAATATAATGCCAGAGAGGAATAATACGACTGTGATTTTTATAATTCTGTTTAGGCATGACCGGGGTTTTACGTTAGAAAAAATTTGAAGGGAAATTTGGAAAGGTATATCGAAGGAAAGGTTTAACTACTTATTATTTCAAAATATCCAGCAACTTATACATTTTCTGTACAACTTCAGCAACTGGCCCATTAAAATTATTAATAATTAAACAAAACGTGTACTCTTTTCCTTTAGTTGCCTTCTGATAACCCGCAAAAGCCCTCACCCCATTAATAGAACCACTTTTCATTTTTAAACCGTTGTACTCGGGAATTGCGTTATAAAAAAAGGAAAACCATGAACGTGTTTTAGCATACTGCAAAACACTTACCAACGCATTAGCGGTTACCCGGTTCTGTGGCGAAAGGCCACTTCCGTCGATGATATTGATAGCACTTTTATTAATTCCTTTTGAAAAATAAAAATCCTTTACCAGTTCAATTCCTTTTTCCGTCGATCCCCATTTATCCTTTTCGTAAGCAATTGCTTTTATCAACGCTTCCCCATAGAGATTAATACTCTTTCGTAAAAACGGATAACATATGCTATCGAGGCTTGGTGAAAAATGAGTACTAATAATTGTTGGTTTAGATTCTGGGACTCTATCAGAACTAATGGAAGAATGCTTTTCACCGGTAGGATTTGATACACCATTTGATTCCAAATACAAACCAATATCTTTTATTAAATTTTTTATCGGATCCCTTTCGGCCAAGGAAATCGTGAAAGACGATTCACCCATTGGAATGGTTCCTTTTAACAAGGGCAATTGTGCACCTATTGGTAAATAAGCAAAGGCATTGTCGCCACTACCCTTTTCACCCGCACTTAATTCGTTCACATAACCCGTATCAGAAGAAATAATTTTAATAATGTTACTTTTATTATTTTCAGATTGGAGGGTTAGCTCAAACTGATTTTCTTTCCAGTTCAACACAAATGCACCAGCGCCATAATAATTTCCGATATCCTGCCAGATCCAACCATCGGGTATCGACTGATAAGAAAATTTGCTTCCATCAAATAAAATAGGGCCTGTTATTTCTTTTATAGGAACGGACTTCACTGCAGTTAACCATTTTTTCAAAATCAATGAATCCCTGGTTCCGGGCCATCTCCAACTTCCTAAGGTTGGATCACCGCTACCCGACAAATACAAATTTCCATTCAACCTGCCTTCCTTAATAACCCCCAAATAGCTTAACGCTGTTTTAAATCTGTATTCTTTCCCCAGCAATTCAAAGGCAGCTACACTAGTAATAATTTTTTGAGTACTGGCTGGAGCTAACCCAATGTTTGCATTTCTTTCAAAAACAATTTTATTATTCTTACTATCAAAAACACTGAATCCAATAATAGCATTTCTAAATTGCGGATCGGCTACTAATGAATTATAAGCCTTGCCTAATCTTTGTTCAATAGATTGACAAAAGGAGAAATAACCCATAAATATAAAAAAACATAGCAGTATTTTTTTCATCTTAATTCATTTATTGAACAACACTAAAAGATGTAAATTTACAATATGGAAAACATTGTGAACGAAACGGCGCCTAAATACAACTTTATTACTCCTGAAGAATACCTGGCCAGGGAAAGAGTTTCATTAACAAAAAACGAATATTTTAAAGGAGAAATGTTCGCTATGTCTGGTGCATCTCTTGAACATAATGAAATCTTTAGTAACCTTTTTGGAATACTCACTACTTCGCTTAAAGGTAAATCTTGCAAACCTTATGGAAGTGACCTTCGGGTTCATATACCGAACAATAGTTTATACACTTACCCTGATATATCTATTATTTGCGGGCCTCCAGAAACAACAGACGAACATAAAGATACTGTGATTAATCCTTCAGTTATTATAGAAATTCTATCAAAATCTACTAAAGATTATGATAGAGGAGGAAAGTTTAATCTTTGTAGAAATAGTTCAACGCTCCGCGAATATATCCTGATAGACTCAACTATTATTTCTGTTGAATTGTTTAGCAGCAATACTAAGAATAGCTGGAACCTGGTAGAATACAAAACAATAAATGATTTTTTTAAGATCGAAGCAATTGATCTTAATATTTTACTTAAAGATGTTTATGAAAATGTATCCCTCACCTAATGGATAAGCATCGTAACTTGCACATAGATTAATTTTGAATACATGCGACGAGTCTTAACTTCTATCATTACTATCGGAGATGAATTGCTGATTGGGCAAACCATTGATACCAATAGTGCCTTTATGGCACAGGAATTAAATAAAATTGGTATCTGGGTGCACCGCAGACTTGCTATTGGCGATGTATGGAAAGATATATGGCAATCGCTCGAAGAAGAAAGTAAATTATCAGATATTATTTTGATCACTGGAGGCCTTGGGCCAACCGCTGATGATATTACCAAACCTTTACTCT
>JBJXDV010000154.1:0-14200 GCA_046153465.1 Chitinophagaceae bacterium | reverse complement strand
CAGCTATTCCAGATAAAACAAAAGCTTACAATATTGTTTTTGAAACTAAGAACTATGGAGATATGTCGATAGGCATACGGTTATCCATTCCCGAAACAGCTATTGCAACCATGATACGGGATAAATTTAAACAATATGAATATGTCTCTTTTGAAAAAAATACAGCAGATATTTCTATTGCCTCTTATAAAAAATCGGGTAGTAATGAACAACTATTTCAGGTAATTGCTACCAACGACAGTATACTTTGGCAAAAGCCCTGGCCAGTAGGGGTAAATCATCAGTTATCAGAATCTGAAACAGAAGAAATTTTGCAAAGTATAAAAAAATATTCACGGGCACAGTTTTTAAGAAGTATCTATACACCTGTTGATGCTAAAGTATTTGAATATGTTCAGGTAGAATTTATTCCGGGTATTATTAAATCAATTAATGGGATTGACAGTCTTATCACTAAAAAAACATTAAAGGAACAAACGAATTCCCGAGGTGATATTTATTTTAAAGAGGCGGATGATGAACATAATGAAAACGAAGGTTTTGTTATTCGCATTCGAAATCTGCAGGATTATTCTGTTTACCTGAGCGCTTTGGATATTATGCCCGACAACACAGTAGGAGTTATCATACCCGATCCCGCTGATTTAAATAGCACGGCAGATGATTACAAGATTGCTTCCCGACAAACTTTTACAAGCAGACCAATCAAGCTGTATCCTCCGTATGGAAAAGATTTTATGAAAATCTTGATTACGCGAAACGCCATGGACCTGAAAGCTATTCAAACAAGATCAACATCCAGGGGTATTGGCTCTACTTTTGAAACTTTCTATAATGATACGTTTAAAGATGATAGTAGTGAACGTTCCCGGGGACCGAAGGTAGCTGCGGTTAAAATAGATGAGGTTAAGATTGTTCCATTTACCTATATTATTACCAGGTAAAAATTATTCCATTATATTCATTGATTTTAGTCTGTCGTACATTCTTTTACCTCCTCGCTTTTCTTATCCAATCAACTAGCACGAGGCGTTCCTACGGAACGCAAACAAATCGTTTGAACTTCTACCCATGAGTTGTCCCTACGGGACAATTATGCTTGATGTTAAACTCAATCATCCATTAAAATACAAATTGGTAAAATTTTAGAATCACATACTCATTTCAAAAGCAATGGTATTCGCATTTCGCTATACATCAATAATTCAAGGTTAGCCCAAACATAAATCACTAACGTTTCAATCCGTAAGAACGCCTCATCGATTGACCAACAATTAATCAGCTTTGCGTTCCGTAGGAACGTATCGTGGGTAGAAAAATAATAATTATTCAGCTTTGCGTTCCGTAGGAACGTATCGGAGGTAGAAAAATAATAATTAATCAGCTTTGCGTTCCGTAGGAACGCTTCGTGCTAAAACAAATTATCATCTAAAAGAATATTAATATTCATTTCAAAATAAAAAGCATTCGCCTTTCTATTTTCTTCCGTACAAACATTTCGTGGGTATATGATCAATCAGGTTTGCGTTCCGTAGGAACGTATCGGGGGTAGAAAAATAATAATTAATCAGATTTGCGTTCCGTAGGAACGCTTCGTGCCAACTAATTCTTAAAGAAAAAAAACATAAAGCCTAAGAAAAAAATCATTTTTATGCTGGCAAGGGTAGCTAGCTTTATTTTTTATTACCCAAATATGGCGAATACCTACACACAGCTTCATATACAAATTGTATTTGCTGTTAAATATCGATCGGCCCTTATCAACCCGAATTGGAAAGAACATCTTCATAAATATATAACCGGCATCATACAATCCAACGGGCATAAGATGTTACAGATTAATAGCATGCCCGATCATGCACATATCTTATTGGGTATGCGCCCTACACAATCTATTTCATCGTTGGTCCAACATGTAAAGTCAGAAAGCACAAAACTGATTAACAATGAAAAAATCAGTCATTTTCCCTTTGCATGGCAGGAAGGATTTGGTGCATTTTCCTATTCAAAAAGCCAGGTACCTGAGGTTATACGCTATATTCAAAATCAGGAAATTCAGCACCGGAAAGAATCTTTTTTAAGAGAATATATTCGAATGCTCAAATCATCCGACATACTTTTTGATGAGAAATATATTTTTCATATGCCCGCATAAAAAGGCATTGGGTCACAAGATCAAATAAGCCATATTTAAAAAACGTTCAACATAAGTATGGAAGGGTATCCTACTTCACGGGTATGATACACTTTATTTTCATTCGTAAGCATTATCAACATAAAATTCTTATTGCCCAAGTATTCATTCGTTAAATAGTTGTCCAATAAATAAAAAAAGCTACTGTGATTAACACAGCAGCTTATATATTTAGAGAATAAGGCTTACTTACTTTTTATAACACTAAAATTAACTGCATTAGATGAATATAACATTTTCAATTCCTTTCCATCTACCAGAATTGCCTTAAAAACGGCTTTTATTTTAGCACCAGCACTAACTGGAATTTCAGAATAGGGAATAAACAATTCAAAATCGGTAGGTGCCACTTTGTTCGCAGACAAAGATTGTCCAACTCCTAACTTAAATGATTTATATGTTGCAACAACATTACTAATATTATATTTATCATCGTTATCAAGTATTGCATTGTCGTTTTCATCATAAAAGAATACAGTAAAGTATACCTGTCCCTCATTACCTGCTGTCTTAATGTTGAAGGAAGGGTATAGCAACAATCCTTTTTTCTCAGCACTATTCACAATACTCATTTTGGTGAAATTGGTAATGGTAAATCGGGGAACTTCACCAGTACGGGCTCCTTCTTTTGGATACAAGGCTGCAATCATGGCCTTATCACCAGCAGATAGCTGATTATTCCAGGGAACTGCATAACCGTTAGTAGTCCACCGCGCCAACACCGGATAATGCATTATAGAAGTTTTATCATAAGAAGTTCCATGAGTATAGGTTAAGCTATATTCCTGAAATAGGTTTACATCAACGGTCATTTTATCCCAACCCTGACTCTTAGCAAGTTCCTGATAAACTACTTCTTTATTCCAGGGTATACCTGCTAGTGGGCTATAATGTTCGTGTAACAAACCAATAGCATGTCCAAACTCATGAATTACCGTGCGATGCATTGCGTCGTACGTTGCAAAATCAGTTGTATCGAAATTCATTGTCCTTACATCCTGTGCTATACCCTGAGCCAATTGACCAATGACTGAATTATGTCCTCCTTTATCATCAAGATTTACACGAATATCAGCGTCACCAGATTCTACAAAATCAAAATTAATATTTGCATATTGTTCCCACTCTTTTGCATATGTTTTTACTTTTTCTTTCATTGCATCACTGCCCGAAAAAAAACGTACTTTAAGTGTTGCGCCATTATCCCATATATAATATGGATCTACCAATCCACGGGTACCTGCCGACGTATCGAACGAACTTACCTTGGGAATCTGAATAATTGAGGTACATCCATATTTCTGCCCGATTTTCTTAGCAGCGACTTTAGCTTTTTGCCCGGTACTTTGCAGGGTAAACAGCACAGCAGTAATTAGCAATAATTTTTTAATTGTGTTCATATTTAGTTGGTTTAGAATTTTACAAGTTTGGTCATCAATATTACTACTATTATAGTATTACAACATAAACATAATTCTATCTGCGAAACTGAGAAATACCCTCTGCCCACATTTTTTTAGAATATTTGCCAAAATTTTGCAAAATCCAATAAAAGAAGGAGAATTAAATCAAAAGAAGTGTATGTGAAAATTTATGTAAGAACTCATTTGATCAATGAGCAATCACCAGTTTTTTCATGAACTGTACTTTTTCGGTTTCAAATTTACCGTAATAAATTCCGGAAGCAAGTGTTTCAATTCCTGGAATTAAAATTTGATGGGTTCCCGAAGGTAAGGACGAAGGGATTGCTAATGTTTTCACTTGTTTTCCCTGACCATCTAAAATTGAAATCCTAACTTTTGCTGGAGAGGTTAATGTGAATTTTACCGCTGAATAATTATTTGCAGGATTGGGATAAAAACGAAGGTCAAATTTCTTCTCTTCGTTTTCAGCATTCTTTTCACGATCATGAATAGATACCAATTGAAAGTTTTCTGATAAAAATATTGGTGTGCCTGTTAACGGTATATTCGTTGATGGTATTGATACTGTTGCTCCGGTAATGGAAAAATTCCATTCCTTTTTATATACTAAGGGTGTTGTATTAATGGCTGTAGGAAAAGAATAAGTTTCACTTGCCGATTCTGTACGATCAATAGAAGTTTTAGCCCATAGTACATAAACATAATTACCTATCGCATCTCGAAATGCGCCTCCTCCCATAGTTGGAGATAAATTCATTAACTGTGTTTTTGAATTGTCGTACTGAAAATTTCTTAGTATTTCTGAAGTAGATTTAAATCCAATACCTGCACTGTTAAACTGGTGTCCATAAATACCTCCGTTAGTTAACGGCCCAACGCCTTCCAATTTTTGAAACAATCCCATCATTTCATATCCTTGTGTTGCCTCAGCGGGTGTTTTTGATTCAGCCAATGCAAAAAGATAATATTGTTTTATATTATTTTGCTGGCTTGTTACAAGCGCCTTCATTACGTAGTTTGTTTGTGCCTGATCGCTACCAATATAATTACCAAATTCCTGTCGGGGAATATTGTTTTCTGTGCAAATAAAATGTTTTTCGGGATAGGTAGAATTATTATATCCATGGGTTGTTAAAACAGTTGCCATACGGTTTTTAACTTTAATAAATTCCTCAACGGCTGCATCAGAATGGCGTTTATAAGCAAAGTCATAAATATTATTATCCCAATAGCTTAATGAATACATTGGATAATTATGAAAACTTAACACATCAAAATAAGCTCCGCCTTTTAAAGGATACTCCGTACTTACAGTGCCGTCAGTTGGGTTATCGGTATTTCTTAAAATAGCATCCAAAAAAGCAGGAAATCCTAATCCACCTACTGTTATATAAGCAGTGCTGTCTATTGATTTGATTACTTCATAACTTATTCGCAATAATCGATTGTAATGAAAAATTGGAGCTTTCATATTTGTAAGCGCACAGGGAGGCGGATTATTATCCCACCAATTTCCAGGTTGACCAGGATCTTTCCATCCATTCCCACTACCATCAAAATCTGGTTCATTCAATATCTCCCAAAACTTTGTATAATTACGGTAAAGCATTACTGTTTTATATACATACAGTGCATAATAGTTATTATCATTAACAGGGGTTCCATCTGCACCACCATCCCAGATTGGTAAATACATATTGGCAAATAACCAGGATTGTTGTCCACAACCACTATAACTATTATTATCACGATGTGCTGCCGACGGAAAACCTAAAAAGATAGTATTATCCTTAACTCCTAAGGTTGTATAATGATTAAAGCCTCCGAGTTCTGCAGTATATCCCCAATACTCAAGGAAGTCTTCAGGTAACGGAACACGAAATGTGTGTGCTCCGGCTCCTTGTATATTTAAAGATGGGTTACCGGTGGCAATATTGGCTTTTGTAATATTATCCCAGGAAGGGCCATAATAACCCATATTGGTACCATATAAAAAGGGTTGATTATATACCGGCACACGGCCAGCATCATTTGCTGTATAATTAATTTGGGAATAAGATAAGATATTCGTGCAAATAAAGAATTGCCACAATAAAAATTGGAGAAGATTGAATTTTTTCAAGGAGATAAGATTTTTTCAATGGATAATAGGTATTAGAATCTTGCAATTATGTTGCCAAAACTCATCGGTAACCCTATTATTTTTTTTTAAAAATCCTTAGAATAATTGATTCAATGCGGCTTTAAAGAAAGGGGGAATTTGTAAAGAAACCATCAGGCGGGCCTCTTCCATGACAGACGTCTCATTATCAAGAAATTTGAAAATTTTTGATGCCTTATTTTTTTGAAAAAGTCGTGTAAAAATCGCTCCGTTCCCCAACTTCTTGTCACTTAGTAGTTGAAGCAATACCCCGTCATAAAAATTAAATCTGCTCTTAATACCGCTTAATTGATGCAAAGGCTTATTCTCAATTAAGCAATTAATAATCTGTTGTGATTGCTTTTGAATAAATTGAAATGTATAGCCTGTAGAAGCTTTTGTTTGTCCACCGGTTTTACCGATATGATACATTCCATTTTTATAAAAAGGAAACTGAGCATTCGTCATTGGAATAATACCAAATTCTTCCTCTATAATATTGTAATTGGAAATTTTTAAAAAGTTAAGAATATAATCCTTTAATGCTATCTCATATTGTTCCTTTTTCAAAATTGCTTCCGTGAACAAAGTATATTCTACCAGCGCCTTATTCGAGGTTAAGGGCATTACATAAACAAAGGTGGTTCCCAAATTTTGACTCACCCGAAAATCCATCAGGGTTGCAGTATCACTATCAAAAACAGCATCTTTGGTTTCAATTATCCAACCTTTAAAATGCTGCAGTAAATCGACTGTATTTTTTTTTGATTCTTTATTGTTACTGATAGAATTGAAAACGACAGCATCATCCACCAATATCTCATCATCATCAATATAGATTTTTAGCTCACCATTAGAATCGTTTTGAAACCTGCAATCGCCAAAACGAATGTCAATATTTATTTGCTGACCAATTTTGTCAAAGCACCAATTGTAAAAATCAATACCACGTATCATCTTATAGCGGTAAGGATTTATTTTTAAGGGAGAAGAAAAAACATTGCTATAAAAAAATAATTTTTCCCATTTATGATATACAATGTCCTCAAAAAAACCATCCCCTTGTTCCCAATAACACCATGTTCGATCATTAATCGTTTTAGGAGCACGATCAATAACAAGAATTTTATTATTTTGAAACTTACCAGAATCAATCATCCGGATAAGAAGGCTGAGACCCGCAGCACCGGCACCTGCAATAATATAATCGTAACGTGACGACATTAATGGTTATGATTGTTGAGAGGGAGCGTATTCAACGGTTTGCGCTTTCATAAGTGATTTATCTCTCTGAACTTTTTCCCAATATTTTTTATGTACATACAACATACCAAAAGATTCTCCTTTGTGCTTATCAATATGTTTGTGATGCATTTTATGAGCCCATCGAATTGCCCGAACATAGGTGCTTTTTGAACGGCTAAACCATTTAAATCGTTGGTGAATTATAACATCATGTACCATAAAATAGGCAACTCCATAAGCCATAATTCCGAAACCAAAAGCCTGCAACCAGTATTTTCCATCCAATGTGCCAAAAAGAATACATAAAAAGCTAGGTACTGCGAAAATTATAAAAAAAGCATCATTCTTTTCAAAAAAACCAGGCCTTGTTCTATGATGATCTTCGTGCAGGTACCATAGAAAACCATGCATAATAAATTTGTGCGTTGCCCAGGTGATGGCTTCCATTAATAAAAAAGTTCCGAGAAGGATCAGAATATATAATATAGCATGCATGGCTGATTGTTTTTAGCGGATTCAAACCGCTATTTTTTGAAGAATTGTTACCTCTGCCCATTGTTTAACTTTCGGAAAAGCAATATGAAACCACACTGTATATTTATCCGGATGTGAAGTTAGTGATGTTTCAATTTCCGTAAGGCTTTTGTAACAAAAGTCCTTTACTTCATGAGGATCGGGAGTAATTGAGCCCTCGTATACTCCGGCAAATACGTGATCATATTCGTATTCTGTTATTCCATTTTCAAATTCACTTCGATAAACAAAAGAAAATATTTTTTCTATAGCAGTGTTAAATCCCATTTCCTCTTGCAATCGCCTGATGGCAGCATCATGTGTTTCTTCCCCCGGAGCCGGGTGACTGCAACAAGTATTTGTCCAAAGCCCTCCGCAATGATACTTGCCTAATGCCCGCTGCTGCAATAACATTTCTCCCCGTTGATTAAAAATAAAAACACTAATCGCTCTGTGCAATAAGGCCTTTCGGTGAGCCTCTAGTTTTTCCATTATGCCAAGAGGTTCATCTTCTTCATTTACCAAAATAACATGCCCAAAATTGATCATATCGATTGTTAGTAAGTTCTAAATTAATTTCAATTGATTCTTTACACCCGCTCTAACCAAAATCATTGCTTTGCGGTAATTGGGAATACGAATTCGGGTCTCCATTATCTCGGAGGGCTGTGTTTTACGAATCTTATTAAAAAGCGAGAGGTAATACTTATAAGCAACATAAACACCAAACCGGGCTTTCCAGGGCAATTGAATAATCCCTTCATAGGCATTTTTAAAGTCGGCAGCAATCTCGTCCTCAATTTGCGCTTTTTTACGCGCGGTGAAATTTGAAAAATCAACGTCTGGAAAATAAGTTCGGTTCAAGGTGTTGAAATCTGCTTTTACATCCCTTAAAAAATTTACTTTTTGAAAAGCTGCTCCTAAAGATTGGGCATAAGGTTTTAATTGCTGATATAATTGCTGGTTGCCTTCACAAAAAACAAAGAGACACATAAGCCCTACTACCTCCGCACTTCCATAAATATACTCCTGGTACCTGTTTGCATCATATTGCTGTTTATGAAGATCCATTTCCATACTATTAAAAAAAGCCTCTACCAAATCCGGGCTAATTGAATAATTCGTTACTGTAAGTTGAAAACTATGCAGAATTGGGTTTAGACTTATGCCCTTTTCTATCGCTTCATAACTCTCTTTTTTAAATTGAGCTAGCAATGCTTCTTTATCATAACCATGAAAAGTGTCTACAATTTCATCTGCAAATCGAACAAATCCATACAGATTATAAATAGGATCTCTGAGATCTTTATGAAGTAAACGAATAGCCGAAGAAAACGAAGTGCTATACTCTTCTGTTGTAATACGACTGCATAACTGACTAACCTTGTGATACAATGACATCATACTATTCAATTTACAGAATTACCACTTCTTGTTGAAATTTATTTCTGTTTAATAATTTAGACAATTTAATGAACTATACATAATCTTCTAGCTTCCAAAATTTTTAATTATTTCGTTAGCCACCACCTCACCACTTATTAAACTAGGTGGCACACCAGGACCAGGCACGGTAAGCTGACCGGTATAAAATAAATTCTTAACTTTTTTACTTCGGCAACGCGGCTTGAAAATAGCTGTTTGCATCAGCGTATTTGCCAAACCATAAGCATTGCCTTTAAATGAATTGTAATCTTTTACAAAATCTGAATAGGCAAAGGATTTTTTATAGACAATTGATTCTTTTACTGATTGACCAATTCTTTTTTCAAACCGATTAAGTATCAAATTAAAATACTTTTCACGAATTGATTCACTGTCGTCACTAAGTCCTGCAGAAACAGGAATAAGAAAAACCAAATTTTCACATCCTTCAGGGGCAGCATTACTATCGGTAACAGAAGATGTACTTACATAAAACAACGGCTCGGTTGGCCATTGTTTGCTTTTATAAATTTCTTCTGCATGACGTTCGAAGGGCACATCAAAAAATAACATATGATGAAGCACATTGTTCAGCTTTTTGTTTAATCCAACGTAATAAAGCAGGCAGGAAGGAGCAAGCAATCGTTTTTCCCAATAACTATTGCTGTAGGATTTGTGCGAATCGGGTAATAGATTCGTTTCAATAAAATGATAGTCAGCTCCACCTATAACTACATCTGCTTCATAAACTGCCCTGGAAGAATAGACTTTTTTGGCAGTATCTTCCCTTAATTCTATACGGGTTGCTGCTTCGTTAAATCGAAAATGAACACCTTTTTCCAGAGCAAGTTTGTACATTCCATCTACCACACTGTACATACCACCGTCCGGATACCATGTTCCACCGATAATGTCGGCATAATTCATTAAACTGTAAAGCGCGGGCGTATTCTCTGGTAATGCTCCCAGAAACAAGGCTGGAAATTCCAATAATTTCCGGATATAACTGTGCTTAAAATATTTATGAATATGCTTTTTGATAGAAGTAAACACATCTAACCTGAAAACACCTTTCATTACTTCCCAATCCAAAAACTCAGTAACAGAAAGCCCCGGTTTGAATACCAATTTTTGTATACCTACCCGGTATTTATATGCTGCTTCCGTCAAAAATTTTTCTAATTTTTTTTCAGCTCCCGGTTCCCAGCTTTCTAATAAGTTTTTAAATGAATGATAATCGGAAGGAATGTCACTGAATTCATTATCCCAATAAATTCGGTACGATGGAGATAATCGTTGCAGGCTATAATAATCACTCGACTTCTTTCCGAATTTTTCAAAATAACGGTCAAATACATCCGCCATCCAGTACCAGCTAGGACCCATGTCAAAAGTGAAACCTCCTTCTTTTAATTGACAAGCTCTTCCTCCGGGCATCAACTGCTTTTCTAGAACGGTAACCTGCCATCCTGCTTTCGCCATGAAGGTAGCTGCAGATAAACCTGCAAAACCGCTCCCAATTACAATTGCTTTTTTTTGCACTTATCGTTTGTTATCTAATTACGTTCAATTTGTTCTTTGAGCAATTTACGTGCAAAATGAATACGACTTTTTATTGTTCCCAACGGCTCATGCAGCATATCTGAAATTTCATGGTATTTATATCCGTCGAAATATAGTAAGAAAGGATTTCGAAATATTTCTGGTAAATTATGAACAGCCAATTGAATATCTTTTACTCTGAGATTACTTTCTGCACTATTTCCAATGCTAGCTGTTTGGCTGCTATTAATTAAGAACTCATTTGGCGTAGAATCGAATATAGTATTCTGTTTGGCTTTACGACGATAATTATTGATAAAAATATTCCGCATTATGGTGTATAACCATGCCTTAATATTAGTACCTACATTATACTTGTCTTTATTAGAAATTGCCCGATACAAAGTTTCTTGAAACAAATCTTTTGCCGCTTCATTATCCCGTGTGAGGGTAATGGCAAATGGCTTTAGAAATTCGGAGTTGTTTACCAGCAGTTGATTGAATTCTATTGTTGACATCGATAAAGTGTTTAACTAATTACGGTGTAAAGTTAAACACAGATTTCAAATATGTAGATTTTTTTGTTTAATTTTTTTTGATAAAAATTAAACAATTTAAAATGTCTGATTATTAACAACTTATGGCTTGGGTGAACTACTTGGTGAGGATAAAATCAAGAGCTTCGGGCATTGATTTCTTAAAATCTATACCTTCTGAAAGCTTTTTAGGGTGCATTTTTGCTACCTGCCCTGAAACAATAATAGGCACTTGGATTAAATGAACCCGCAACGTACTGAGGTATTTTTCCATTTTGAAATTTCCAGGTACATAAGTAATATGAGTATAAAGTTGAGCGGGTTTTTTGATTTCGGTTACAAAAATTACATCTTTTACGGGCACATTGGCACCCAGATAAAAAACTTGAATACCTCTTGACTTTAATAAAAAATACATATACAAAAGACCCAGTTCATGGTATTCACCTTCCGGCAAAAAAAGAAGTATAGTTTTCTTTGATTGAATAAGAGGAGAAGCATTTTCTATACCCACAATTAATTTTTGCCTGATCACATTTGTAACCAGGTGCTCTTGTCCTGGATTGATATGATTGGTTTGCCAAAGCATTCCAATACGTTCCAGGAAAGGAAAAATAAGTTGATTGATTGTTCGCTCGATGCCGCGTGCGTGAATATATTGATCCAGTGTTGCCTCAAACTTGTCAACGTCCATATCAATCATATTGCCTATCAGGTCGTTTACCAATTTTTCCTGCTGTGCCTGAGTATCTGTTAGGGCAACTAGTTTTTGCCCAATCTCCACATGGTTCATTTTATCTATGTGAGATATTTTAAAACCATATTTATTCAGCAGCGCGATATTCAAAATCATCTTCAATTCTTCACTGCTATAATACCTGATATTGGTACCCGTACGCTGTGGCTTGATAAAGGAATAGCGTTGTTCCCAAATTCTTATTGTATGGGCTTTAATACCAGAAAGGCTTTCTAAATCTTTTATGGTAAATGAATTCATTGAACTATTACAACTATAAACTAAAAAAGTTTACTGAAACAATCGACAGTAAAAAAAATGAGGAGTTAAAGCGTGGGATTAAGAATTCGACCAGAATCCAATAACGTAGAAATTGGTGCCATAATAGCTGGAGATAAGCGCAGCGCTTCGAGGTGGCGAAGATGATGAAGGTCGGTACCTAACAAATCTATATAGTTCATTTTTATAAGGTAATGAGCGAGGTCGGCAGTAGGTTTACCATAATAGCCCGTAAGAGATAAAAGGTTTAACTGGAAGAGGCAACCGCTATTCTTCATCTCGTCAAACATCTTTTTATTATTCGAAAGATACAAATATCGTTCGGGATGTGCCAATACGGGTTGGTAACCTTTGATTTGAAGCTGGAATAATTGTTGTTTAAAGTTAGCGGAGGGCGCAATAAATGAAAACTCTACTAACACCATCATATCCTTAATAGTTAGCAACGGCGTATTCTTTTCCAGTAAACCATCGAAATAATCGTCCAGATAATATTCTGCTGCAGTCATCAACGGTGTGGCCTGCTGACTACGATCCATTTCCTTCTTCAATTCAACCCGTGCTTCTTCAATAGTAGTTGCATCGTTCTTATACATATCCCAAAATATATGGGGCGTCGTAATAAATTTCTTAAATCCCAGTTCCTGCAATCCTTTTATCAATTCAATTGAATTGTTTACATCGGTTGAGCCATCGTCAATCCCTGGCAACAAATGAGAATGCATATCTGTAGATAGCCTGCTAAAATCATTATTTACAGTGTATTTTTTCTTAAAGATGGAAAACATAGAGTTACTAAACTACTTATTAAGTTGATAATTGCTTATGAATTCTCTGTAAACATTTTCAATTCCTACCTTTAAATCTATCTTTGCCTTCCAGCCCAACTTATTAATTTTAGTTACATCCAATAGCTTACGCGGAGTTCCATCTGGTTTAGAGATATCTTGTTTGATGTCACCTGTATACCCTGTAATTTCTTTTATCAATAACGCAAGTGATGCTATTTCAATATCGTCACCCACCCCAATATTAATCAACCCTTCTTCATTATATTCTTGCATCAAAAAAAATAATGCATCTGCCAAATCATCTGTATGAAGAAATTCCCGTCGGGGCTTACCACTTCCCCATATCACCACATTCGGGCTATTATTTAATTTAGCCTCATGAAATTTTCTAATTAGGGCAGGCAATACATGAGATTTATTCAAATCATAATTATCATTCGGTCCGTATAAATTGGTAGGCATCGCCGAAATAAAATTACATCCATATTGACTTCGATATGCATCACACATTTTAATGCCTGCAATTTTAGCGATGGCGTAGGGTTCATTCGTTTCCTCAAGCCTGCCTGTTAAAAGATATTCTTCCTTCAGCGGTTGAGTTGCCATCTTTGGATAGATACACGATGATCCTAAAAATAGTAGCTTCTTTACGTTATTCTTATAAGAAGCGTGAATCACATTCGACTGTATCATGATATTTGAATAAATAAATTCACCTCTATAAGTATTATTTGCCATAATACCACCCACTCTTGCGGCCGCTAAAAAAACATAGGCAGGCTTTTCTAATGCAAAAAAATCATTTACTGCCTGCTGATTCTGTAAATCCAATTCAGCAGAATTTTTTAGTACAAAATTATTAAAGCCCACCATTTTCAACTTTCGAACTAAGGCAGAACCTACCATTCCATTATGCCCTGCGATATATATTTTATCAGATAAATTCATAGTATTTTAAAAATATTTCAAAATAGAATTGGAAGTTTCGTTCTCTAAAAGATTGATGCTTACCCGAAGATTACTGCCGATTTGTTTACAGATGCACATTGAATAATTTTTGGGTTCAATTATTCAAATTGGTTTTTAATAACATATCCCGAATCTTTCAATAATTTCTCCTGCTTAAATAATTCCAGATCTGCCGCCACCATTTCTTTCACCAACATTGCCAGGTCGTATTTGGGTGTCCATCCTAATTTTTGATTGGCTTTAGAAGGATCACCAATTAAAAGATCAACTTCTGTTGGCCGGTAATATCTTAGATCCACAGCCACTACTTCCTTCCCATTAGCAACCTGGTATTCTGGATTATTACAGGATACTACAAACGCTGTTTCGTTTTCGCCAATTCCTTTAAACGCTATCTCTATACCAG
>JBJXDV010000153.1:0-11622 GCA_046153465.1 Chitinophagaceae bacterium | reverse complement strand
AATATTTTTGGCCTTGCCATTGGCCTGGCTACCTGCCTCGTGATTACACTGTATGTTACCAACGAACTTAGTTACGATCGATACTTAGCGAATGTCGACAGGATTTATCGAATCAATTCCGACATCCGTTTTGGTGGTGGCGATCTGCACATGACGCAAACATCTGATATGATGGGGCAGCTACTTAAAAAGGATTATCCCCAGGTAGAAGAGTACACCAGGATTTACACAAGCGCAGGAGAAAAGCTTATTAAAAAAGGAGATCAATTCATTACAGAGTCTCGTGTAGCAAATGTTGATTCCACTTTCTTTAACGTGTTTGAACTGCCGGTAATTGATGGTGATACAAAAACTGCCTTGAATGAGCCCAGTACCGTTGTAATAACTGAATCTTCAGCAAAAAAGTATTTCGGTACGTTAAAAGTCCTGGGCAAATATGTAGAAGTTAAAACTGACGATGCCGTGCAACCGTACAAGATAACCGCTGTAATAAAAGATATTCCAGTCAACTCACATTTTAATTTTGATTTTCTTTTCGCGATGAAAAACGTTGACTACCAATGGGGCCAGCTTACGAGTCATAACTTTCATACCTACCTGAAGCTAAGACCTGGAACCGAATATAAATTATTTGAAAAAAATTTCGCAAAGTATATTGATAAGTATGTAATTCCTTATGTTCAGACATTTATTAAAATAAGCAGTATTGATGAGTTAGAAAAGTCTGGCAATAAACTTCAATACTCCCTAATGCCGTTAACCGATATCCATTTACGTAGCGACTATTCATATGAGATCACGCCATCGGGTAATATTCAGTATGTATATATTTTTTCTGCGGTGGCCATCTTCATACTTATTTTGGCCTGCATTAATTTTATGAATCTCAGTACTGCGCGCAGTGCACGGCGTGCAAAGGAAGTGGGCATTCGTAAAGTGCTGGGTACAGAGAGGAAAACACTTATTGCACAATTCCTGGTGGAATCAACAATTACTGCTTTATTATCCTTATTAATTGCAATCGCAATCGCCTATTTTGTATTGCCACTTTTTAATAGTATTGCAGCTAAATCTCTTTCGATAAAAGATTTGTTGAGTACACGGATTCTTCCTTTTCTGGTTTTGCTTCCTTTTGTGGTGGGGTTATTGGCAGGAACTTACCCAGCTTTATTTCTTTCAAAATTTAAACCCATTATTGTTTTAAAAGGGAACGCCAATACCGGATTTAAGAAAAGTAATCTTCGAAATGTATTGGTAGTTTTTCAGTTTGCCACATCCATCATACTTATCATAGCCACTACCATTGTTTATAACCAGCTTCAATATATACAAACAAAAAAATTAGGTTTTAATAAGGATCAGGTACTAATCATCGACAGGGCGTATGCCCTTAATAATAATGTACAGGTTTTTAAAAATGAAGTACTCGCCATGCAAGGGGTTACAAGTGGAACGATCTGTTCTTACCTGCCGGTTGCAAATTCTTCCCGTAGTGATAATACCTATTCCAAAGAGGCGGTTATGGATACGAAGAATGCAATTGACATGCAGACATGGCGTGTTGATTATGATTATATAAAAACCATGGGAATGGAAATAGTGAAGGGTAGAAATTTTTCAAAAGCATACGGTACAGATTCAACGGCTCTTCTTATTACTGAAACTACTGCGAAAATGTTAGGTTATGCCGACCCCGTAGGAAAAATGATCTATGCTCCCTCTGATGTTAACGGTGATAATGCTATGTATCCAAAACAGATTATTGGCGTTGTAAAAGATTTTCATTTTGAATCGATGCGCCAAAAATTGGGGCCGCTATGTATGAGTCTTCGCAACAGTAGCGGGTTTGCTTCCTTTCGAATATCAACAACCGATACAAAAAACCTAATAACCCAAATAGAAAATAAGTGGAAAGCATTAACACCCGGCATGCCCTTTAGTTACCGTTTTCTAAGCGATTCATTTGATGAAATGTACCGAAGTGAACAACGTGCCGGCACCGTTGCCATCATATTTTCTATTCTGGCTATATTGATTGCATGTCTTGGCTTATTTGGACTTGTTACCCATATGGCAGAACAACGTATTAAGGAAATCGGCATTCGAAAAGTATTGGGTGCATCAGTAATTAACGTGGTTTCGATGCTTTCAAAAGATTTTTTAATACTGGTAACCATTGCTGCTGTTATTGCATTCCCAATTGCCTGGTGGGCAATGAACAAATGGTTATTGGATTATGAATACCGGATTAATATCAGTGTTTGGGTATTTGTGATTGCCGGGGCAGCAGCATTAATGATAGCATTAGTAACAGTAAGTTTCCAGGCCATTAAAGCAGCTATTGCAAACCCAATAAAAAGTTTGCGAACCGAATAAATAATAATGAAGTAAAAAGCCAGTCTGCCGGTAGGCAGGTTTATGAACCGAATAAAAATAGAATATGCTAAAACATTATTTTTTAATAGTAACCAGAAACCTTAAACGACATAAGGGTTCTTTCATTATTAACCTTATTGGTCTTTCAACAGGGTTGGCCTGCGCATTGCTGATTTATTTATGGGTAAATGATGAAATAGGGTTTGATAAATTTCATGCAAAGGATAATCAGTTGTACCAGGTAATGGAAATGAGTACGGAGAATAATACCAACCTGGTTCATGAACATACACAGGGATTATTAGCTGATGCGATGGCAAAAGAGTTGCCTGAAATTGAATCGGCTGTTTCTGTGATGAACCTTGCTAAAGAAGGATTTTATTTTAATCTTAAAACACCTGAGAAAATCTTGAAGGCTGCCGGCATATTTGCCAGCAAAGATTTTTTCGAATTGTTTTCATATAAATTAGTTCAGGGTAATGCAAACCAGGTATTGCAAGATAGAAATAGCATCGTGATTTCGGAAGATATGGCCATGCGGTTTTTTGGATCAACGTCGAATGTAATTGGAAAAACATTGGAATATGAAGTAGCGGGGATGGTTAAAAAACAGGGGCAGGTAACCGGTATATTCGAAAAATTACCGGCAAACAGTACGATGAAATTTGATTTTGTATTAACGCATGATCTGTTAATTAATGAAGTTTGGAAAAATGGGCAGAGCTGGAATAACGAAGGTCCGCAAACATACCTGGCAATAAAAGAAGGAACGAATATTCCGCAATTCAATGTAAAAATAAAAGACTTTATTAAGAAGTATAGAAAAGAAACACAGTTTAGTCTTTTTGTTCGTTCCTATTCCAGCGCCTACTTATATGGTACTTATGAAAATGGAAAACAGGCTGGTGGAAGAATTGGGTATGTTAAACTTTTCGGCATTGTTGCTTTATTTATTTTACTGATTGCCTGTATAAATTTTATGAACCTTTCTACTGCAAGGGCTTCAAGAAGATTGAAAGAAGTAGGTATTAAGAAAGCGGTTGGATCCTCACGCAGGGCACTTATTTTTCAATTTTTAGGGGAAGCGGTTTTCATGAGCTTATTGTCGTTAATACTTGCCTGCCTATTAGTAATACTATTTCTTCCTGCTTTTAATACACTAACGGGTAAGCAGCTATCTATACAAACAGGCCCGGGTGTATTGCTTGTACTATTGGGTGCATCAATAGTTACCGGATTGTTAGCCGGAAGCTATCCTGCTTTTTATCTTTCCAAATTTAATCCTGTAGCAGTTTTAAAAGGAAAAGTAAAAAATTCAATAGGTGAACTATTTGCCCGGAAGGGATTGGTGGTATTTCAATTTGTAGTGTCGCTTGTACTTATTATTGCTGTGATGGTAGTGCACCAACAGATGGAATTTGTACAATCAAAAAATTTGGGTTATGATAAAGAAAATATAATACAATTCGATAAGGAAGGAGTTGCTGCCAGTAATACAGAAACATTTCTGATGGAACTTAAAAAAATACCGGGTATTGTGCATGCATCGGCCATTTCGCAAAGTGCTGTGCAAAGTGGTAGTAATAGTACCACCTATGGCATTGAATGGGCGGGCAAATCTAAAGACGACCTTACCAATTTTGTGGTGCGGAATGTTGATTATGATATGATCGAAACATTGGGCATACAAGTGGTAGAAGGAAGAAGTTTTTCTAAGCAATATGGTGCTGATTCTGCTAAACTTCTTTTTAATGAAACCGCTATTAAAACGATGGGATTGAAAAACCCGGTTGGCACAAAGGTGCGGATGTGGGATACTGATATGGAGATTGCAGGTGTGGTAAAAGATTTCCATATTTCTTCCTTGCATGAACGCATTGAGCCCATGGTATTTCGATATGATCCGCAGCGAACAACAATGTTTATGGCAAAACTGGAAAAAGTAAAGGAAAAAGAAACCATAAAACGTGTAGAAGAGTTTTATCAAAAATACAATCCGGGTTATTCGTTGAATTATACTTTTTTGGATAATGCGTATCAGGCGCAGTATGTTTCTGAAAAAAGGGTTTCTTCCTTATCAAAATATTTTGCCGGATTGGCCATACTTATTTCCTGTTTAGGATTATTTGGATTGGCAGCATTTAATGCGGAAATGCGTATAAAGGAAATGGGTATTCGTAAAGTGCTTGGTGCCTCTGCCGGCAGTATTATGTATTTATTATCGAAAGATTTTTTCAAATTAGCCGTGCTTGCAATGCTGATTGCGTTTCCGCTCGCCTGGTGGGCCATGAGTAATTGGTTGAATGGATTTGTTTATAAAATCAGTATTGGTACTGCTGTGTTTTTGATTGCTGCCGGAACTATCGTTTTATTAACAATTGTTACAGTAGGGTTCCAGGCAATCAAAGCAGCGTTAGCAAATCCGGTAAAAAGTTTAAGAACAGAATAAGGCCCCCTAAATCCCCCAAAGGGGACTTGAGAGCTTTATAGTTCACCATAAAAACGAAATATGTCAACCGATTTTCTAAAACCTTGCACTCTGGAGTCGTTTATTTTTTTCGGAGTGTCTAAAAACTCTCCCCCTTTGGGGGAGATGGAGGGGGCTTTATGATAAAAAATTATTTCAAAATCGCTTTAAGAAATCTAATCCGTAACAGAAGTTACGCGGCTATCAATATTATCGGGCTTGGTGTAAGTATCGCTGCCTGTTTGCTGATTGGGTTTTTTGTATATAATGAACGAAACTTCGATAACACCGTTCCGGCTAAGGATAATGTATATCGCCTAACAGAATATATGCATTATGATGGCGTCGCTCCGCAGCTTTCTGCAGCGATAGGCCCGCCGATCGCCTCTTTTCTAAAAGATAACCACCAGGAAATTGAAGCATACACCCGGGTATTACCAGCCACCCCATTTATCTATAATTCCCTTACACTTGAATACGATGGGAAGAAATTTAAGTCGAACCAATTGGCCTGTGCAGATTCCACCTTTGCTGATATGTTTGGTATAACCATTCTGGAAGGAGATAGAAATCGTTTTATCTATGATCAAAATGGATTGGTACTAACCCAAAGCGTAGCCACAAAACTCTTCGGGCAGTCATCTCCGTTGAATAAAACAGTGGCAATACATACAAACGATACTACTTTTTATAGGACCGTGAGCCATATCATTGCCGACTTTACCAAAACCTCCCACTTGCAACTTGATGGAATTCTTCCCGTACCACGAGATTTTGAAAATGGATTTTTAGGAACTAATTATGGTGTATTAATGGGTCCGGTCTATGTTCGGTTAAAACCTGGTACCAATAGTACAACGCTTCAAGCGAAACTTACTAAGACAATTCATTCTAAAAACAATTTTATTGATATTGGATTGCAACCCCTCACACAGGTGCATTTGAGTTCAACCGACATCAATTACGATTATTTTAATTACAATAAAATGGATGGTAAGTATATCCGCATTTTTATTGTTATCGCACTGGCTATTTTTATTATAGCTACTATAAATTTCATAAACTTAACTATTGCTATTGCAGGATACCGGGGAAAAGAAATTGCGATCAAAAAGGTGATGGGTGCTAAAAGAATGCATATCCTATTCCAGGTTTTTACAGAAACATTCCTTTCTGTTTTTATAGCTCTTCTGGTTTCATTAGTACTGGCAATTATTTTTATGCCCTTTCTGAATACTATTTTACATCGCGATCTGGAGTTAAAATATTTATATGACGCACGAATCATCGGCGTATATACTATCATTCTACTTGTTACCACGTTACTAGCCGGTTCCTATCCCGCATGGTTAATTGCCTCAGCGAAGGTTAACCAGGCATTAAAAACTAAAATTCTATTGGGCCCTTCGCGTACTACGCTCCGGAATATACTCGTAACCGGACAGTTCACCATAGCGGCGGCCTTTATCGTAAGTCTGCTTGTATTTATTAAACAGTTGCGGTTCTTGCAAGAAAAAGATTTAGGATACTCCTATAACAAGGTGATAAAAATTAACCTGGATGCAACAAATGCCACAAAATTGCCGATCATGCGTTCCCAATTATTGAAGACCCCCGGAGTTAGTGATGTTACCAATGGCTTTATTGAATTAGGAAAGAATGGCTCTCTTTTTGGCATTGACTATATTGCTCCGGATGGACAATCGAAACATATATCCGCGAATTTTGAAAACGCAGGAACTAATTATGTTTCTTTTTTTGATATGAAGATACTGGCCGGAAATAGTTTTAGGCCCGATCATCCTGGCAATGAATACCTGGTTAATGAAACATTAGCTAAAAAAATGGGCTATACAAACCCGGTAGGCAAGCAAATAAATTTGACTTCGTTTCCTTCTGGTGTGGTAGTAGGAATGGTAAAAGATTTTAATTATAGCTCACTTCATGGAAAAATTGAACCACTTCTTATAAGTTCAATTTCTGATGTGCCTGTATGGCAGAGCCAGTTGTATGTAAAGATAGCAACGGCAGATATAGCAGGTACGCTCAAAAATGTGGGAGCCACGTTGCAATCTGTTTCGGGCGACAAGGATCTGAATTGGCAATTTATGGATGAGCATTTTAAGCAGGTATATAAATCGGAACGCCAGGCAGGTACAATGGTTGCTATTATTGGAGGTCTGGCTATTACCATTGCATGCTTTGGATTATTGAGCCTGGCTGCGTTTATGATATTACGCAGGACAAAAGAAATTGGAATTCGTAAAGTAATTGGTGCATCGGTGAATTCGATATCATTAATGTTATCTAAAGAATTTATGAAACTAACGCTTATCTCTATCCTGATTGCTTTTCCGGTTGCCTGGTGGGCCATGAATAACTGGCTGGAGGGCTTTGCTTACCGGATAACTATTGGACCATCTATTTTTATTATTGCCGGACTATTCGTTGCACTAATTACTTTAATCACGGTAAGTTTCCAGGCAATTAAAGCAGCGTTTGCAAATCCGGTTAAGTCGTTGCGAAACGAATAAATAATAAGAGCGTAAAAAGCCTGCCTGCCGGCAGGCAGGTTTAAGAACAGAATAAGGCCCCCTAAATCCCCCAAAGGGGGACTTGAGAGCTTTATAGTTCAACATAAAAACGAAATATGTCAACCGATTTTCTAAAAACTTGCGCTCTGGAGTCGTTTATTTTTTTCGGAGTGTCTAAAAACCCTCCCCCTTTGGGGGAGATGGAGGGGGCTTTATGATAAAAAATTATTTAAAAACGGCATGGAGGAGTTTGCGGACGAACAAATTGTTCAGCGTACTTAATATCTCAGGCTTGGCAATTGGCCTGGCCGTTAGTATTTTATTATTTCTTTTTATTGTAAGTGAATTTAGCTTTGATAAAATGTATGCGCAACGCAATAGTATCTATCGTGTGTTGCTGCATACAGGTATTAGTGGCAAACAACAAACAAAATGTGCTTCTCCGGCAGCAGTAGCACCTGCTTTAGCGGCCAATATTCCAGAAGTAAAATATGCGGCACGTATGTTAAAGCATGGTTTTGGTGCAACAGCTTTCGTGCGTGCAGAAGATAAAAATTTTGCCGAAAAAAATATGTACTGGTGTGACCAGGAGTTGTTCAGTATTTTCAATATTCCTTTTGTTTATGGTAACAGCAAGGTTGCGTTATCCAGGCCAAATACAATAGTGCTTTCAAAAACAACTGCAGAAAAATATTTTGTTAATGCAGAGGGATCTATTGGTAAAAGAATTGTAGTGGACAACACAACGACCCTGGAGGTAACTGGCGTGTATAAAGATTTTCCCGGTAACAGTACGCTTGACTGTGATATGATGGCGAACTTTCAATCGAGCGGTTTTTATGACGATGTATCATGGAGTAACCCTAGTTTTGAAACCTATTGTTTATTGAATAGTTCGGCATCAATAGCTTTGGTAGAAAAAAAGATACAACAGGAAATTGATAAAAATCTTGAAAAAGCTGATCAATTTTATACCTTATCACTTCAACCATTTACTAAAGTACATCTTTACTCTGCTGATTTTCTGAGCACCTATACCTCTCGGATTGGCAATATCAACATGGTGAACAATCTTTTGCTACTTACTGCATTGATATTACTGATAGCATGCATCAATTACATGAATCTTTCCACGGCACGTTCTCAAAAAAGAGCAAAAGAGGTAGGTATTAATAAAACATTGGGAGCAACAAAAAGGCAACTGATTTTTCGATTTTATATTGAAACGGCCGTGATTACTTTTATCGCAATTGTAATAGGACTACTGTTAGCAATTACAATTATTCCGGTGTTCAACAATATCTCAGGAAAGAGTTTAAGTGCCGCTATACTACTTCAGCCGGAATTTCTGTTAGGCATATTGTGTATATGGGCAATTGCCACTTTTGTGGCAGGCTTGTATCCGGCATTATACCTATCCCGATTTTCGCCAAAGCTGGCTATGCAGCTATCGGTTTATAAAGGCAGTTCTTCATCCTATGTGCGAAAAGGATTGGTGGTTTTACAGTTTACCTCTTCGGTTATTTTAATTATAGGAGTGTTGGTCATCCATTCTCAATTGAAATACATACGCAATAAAAATCTTGGCTATCAACCAGAAAATGTATTGGCTATTTCTACAGCCGGGATCCAAAACACGCACGACGTAAAAACGCTGATGAATGAATATAAAACCCTGCCCAACGTATTGTCTGTATGCCTTGCCCAGGGCTTTCCCGGAAAAAGAGTAAGCGGTAAAACACTTTATAAAGACAAAGGAGATAAGGTGGGTATTGATATTCAAAGTAACAAAGTTGAAAATGGAATCGTGGATGTATTGGGGTTAAAATTATTAGCAGGTACCAGTTTGCCAAAGAATAAAAATGAACATGATTCTTTGGTTGAAATTTTATTAAATAAAACGGCGGTAAACTATTTGGGATATAAACCGGAGGAGGCAATTGGCAAATCAGTTACTATAGATGACGTTACATCAACGATTGTTGGAGTTGTTGGTGATTTTAATTTTACATCACTCCACCAGCCTGTGGCTCCCTATGTTTTAACAAATGGTACCCGGGAACCCAATCGATATATATTGATTCGGTTCTCAACAGCCAACCTGGTACAAACTATGCAAGGTTTCGAAACCAACTTTAAAAAATTTACTGCACAGTCGGAGTTTGATTATATTTTTTTGGATAAATACCTTGAAGCTTTGTACACGTCTGAAAAGCAAACTGCTGATATTTCAATTGTATTTTCAATGCTGGCTGTATTTGTTGCAAGCCTCGGACTGTTTGGTTTAGCTGCTTTTACTGCAGAACAACGTACTAAAGAAATAGGTATTCGCAAGGTACTCGGTGCTGGTGTATTGCACCTGACCTCTTTACTGTCAAAGGACTTTATAAAGCTTGTTATTGTTTCAATTGTTATAGCCGTGCCAGTTGCATGGTGGGTTATGTATAACTGGTTACAAAGCTTTTCCTATCGTATTGATTTAAGTTGGTGGTTGTTTGCAGCAGCCGGTATAATAGCAATTCTGATTGCGTTGGTGACGGTAAGTTTTCAGGCTATTGCAACAGCCACTACAAATCCGGTAAAAAGTTTACGATCAGAATAAATAAAATAGAAACTATATGAAAAAGATATTAATTACAGGAGCTTTTTTGGTGCTTTGCATTTCACAGCTGGTAGCACAAGACCGGGTAATCACCAAACGATCTACCAGTACCTCACATACCGACGAGGGTGAAAGTAATATTATCACAGATGATGATAATGGTTCACTAATGATAAAATGGAAAGGCGAAATAAAACTAACGGAAGATGAAAGGGGGTTTGCGAGTCTTTCTCCCGGGGCCTATGTAAAATATTCTAAAAACGGAAGAAAGATATTGGTAAAAACAAATGAAGCCGGGCTACTATCGTATCAGTTTAACGGTAAAGAGAATAAAACAGCATTGACCGAGAGCGATAAAAACCTGCTGGCCGAAATAGTAAAGGAGTTGATTGCGCATGGCGTAGGTGCAAAAGACAGGGCACTTCGTATCTACAATAAACAAGGATTAAGTGGGCTGCTAAATGAAATTCAATTATTGAAAACAGATTATGTAAAAGGGATTTATTTTGAAACCTTACTGGCAGGAAAATCGTTTAGCCAACAAGATATTAAACTTGTATTGCCAAAAATCGGTACGCTGATTGAATCCGATTATGAAAAAGGCAAATTACTAAAAGCAGTTGCAATTGATCATCTCAGTGATGCGCAAACCACAGAAGCTTATTTCAATGCCGTAAAAAGTATTGAATCTGATTACGAAAAGGCAAATGCAATAAAGGCATTTGTAAGAAATCAATTAACAGAAGAGCAGTTTACACAATCGCTGGATGCAACAAAAACGATTGGATCTGATTATGAAAAAGCAAATGTGCTGAAACAGATCCTGGCCCAATCCCCTTCGGGTAGCAGGTTTGAACAAGCCCTATCAATAGTGAACAGTATTGAATCGGATTTTGAAAAAGCCGGTGTATTAAAAAAGCTGATAGGAAAAGGAACATTTGCGGGTAACAATTTTGATCAATTACTTTCGGCTATTGGTTCCATTGATTCTGATTTTGAGAAAGCGAATGTGTACAAAACTGTACTGGAGAAAGAAATAGACTCGGATGACCATTGGATTGGCTTACTAAAGGGCATTGAAAAAATTGAATCGGATTTTGAAAAGGCGAGTGTACTAGTAACCGCTTCTAAAAAATTGCCTGTGGGAGAAAAAGTAACGGCAGCATATAGAGCAGCCGCAAAGACTATTGATTCTGATTTTGAATATGGCCGTGTGATGAAAGCAATTCGATAAATAAAAATTCACTTTAATAATACTACTACCGTATGTTTACAAACTATTTCAAACTTGCCTGGAGAAGTATTCTGCGCAATAAGTCTTTTTTTGCAATAAACTTCATAGGATTATTTATCAGTGTAACCGTTAGCGTGGTAATTGCTCTTATCATATTTCATGAAACGAGTTTTGACAAACCTTCCGATACCTCGATGAATGTATATCGCGTAGTAAAAGAAAATAAAAGTAGCGAGGGGATAAAATTTGAACCTGTAACGCCTTATCCATTGGCCACAGCGATGCGAACCGCCATGCCAGGTGAGAAATTAATTGCTCAAATTCACAACCAGGAGAATGGTGTTCTATTGTTCGAAAATAAAAAGATTAGAGAAGAAAAAATTCTTTTCGTTGATTCGGTATTTCCCTC
>JBJXDV010000152.1:0-7008 GCA_046153465.1 Chitinophagaceae bacterium | reverse complement strand
ATGTCTCCGTGTCCATAAAATTATAGCCTGTATCATCCTTATATAAAAACTGGTAATCTTTACGCTCTATTCGTACGGGATAAATATTATCGCCACTGTTCCAGGTTTTCTCAATACTGCGATTATTATCCACGCCTTTTAATTTGGCCCACACTTTTGCTGCAGCCCTCGCCGTTTTATTCTCTCCAAAATCTATAACAGAATAAAGACTGCCATCAAGCTTAATAACCATACCGCGACTTATATCTGATGTATTTGCCATATAAAAGGTTCTTATCGCTATCGCTCCGAGGCCGATAGCTGGTTTAATAATGATAGCCTTCCCCATCCTTTGGTGTAAAAGAAGGCGGCGGCAAATCTAAGGTAAAAATGGCTGTGGGCAAAACAGGATAAATACGATTGTTGACCCAGCTTTTTTACTTCCTGCGGCTCCTGTTGCCACGCTCGGTTCACCGGCAACAATTCTATGGAGCAAAATCAATCCCTATTATTAAAAAAAAATCATCTTGCTCAATGAAATGGACAAGATGATTTTTAATATTACGCTTATACCGTAGAATAATCAATAGTTCTTCGATCGAAAAAATAGGTTAACTATTTAAAATGAATTAAAAAAATATCCTATTTAGTTCGAATACATAAATTTTTCACAGGGAGGTAATTTCCAATGCCCCGTTTTCACCTTTGGCACCATATTTTTCCATGGATTCCTTTTTAGGCAGCGAAACGATTCTATACTTTTTGTTATTTATTACAAAATCTTCTTTAAGTGATTTCTGATAGCCGTCCACCATTAAAAGACTATTTGATGCATCAAGACGAACCGCTTTACCAGATATAGTAGAAGTAGTGTTGTCCTCCATTAACAGATCTCCTTCAAAAAGCAACGTATTTGTTCTTGCTTTGTAAGAGAGTTTCTTGGCTGAAATAATAAATGAATTATTTTTTTGATGAAAGGAAGTCAACGGCTTCTTTGTTTTGATTTCTATCACCCCCTCTTTTCCCTTATCTCCATAAAGAGTAGTTGCACTGACTCCTTTCAATACCGTCACTGATTCTATGTTTATTGATTCAAGAGAGAGTTCCATAAATTCCTTCTTAGTATATTCTTTTCCATCTACCACAATCAATCCGCTAAAATTATCCAGGTTGCTTAGTTTAACATTACCATTCAAAACGGTTTTATCCTTATCCCTATTCAAGCTGTTGCTTTCGAAATTAATTTCTCCTTTTTTCTTTTTTGAAGTAATTAAAACAACCCCTTTGCTTCCTTTCACACCATAAAGTGCAATGGCACTTTCGTCTTTTAGTATACTTATACTTTCAATATCATTTGGATCAAGTTGTTTGATCGCATCAGCACCCTTTGATTGTTGAATACCATCAATTACATACAATAAATCTTGATTATGGGAAATGGAATTCCATTTTTCTGAACCATTTAATTTATAGCCTTGTACTTCAACTTCCAAATTGAAGGCTCCAGATTGAGTTTTGACGCCCGGAACAGTTTTCGGATTGACATCGGCTTTTTCAGAATCTTTTACAGGGGAAGGAATTTCTCCATACGTTGCAATATTCTCGCTTTCGTTCCTATTCCAGTCTGTTAATGCCATTGCTCTTACAATCTTTGCCGCCTTATTTTTTACAATTACGATGCACTCACCCTGGTTATCGGCCACTGTAATAACATAACCCTTACCGTTATACTTATTCTTGATCGGGGGTTTCGGTGGAGGTGGCGGCGATACGGGTGAAGGGCCTACCGGTGGTGCCGGAGATGAGGGAGGTGATACAGGAGAGTTTTCTAAAGAAGGCGCAACAGGAGCATTTGCAGATGGCGGCGGCGGAGGTGAAGGCAACTCACCGTATTTCTTTAAATATGCCTCTTTCTCTTCAACTTTGTTTAGATCATACCTTTCCTTAGTTCCATTAGCCAACTTCACTGAAGCAATTCCGTTAGCAATGGAAATACTCTTGACTCCCCTGACCATACCTGTATCTTTTACTTTAACAGGCGCTATTGAGGGAGTAGGTATCGTATCCTGCAATACAGGATCTACGACATACATAACTCCATTTCGGCCTTTGTTCCCAAACTTATCAAAAGCAATTTGCCCCTGGTATACATACGCTTTGTTAAATCGAAGGAAAGGATGCTGCTCCATAAAATCGTGCACAGTATATTCATGATTTCTATAGAGTATCAGTCCTTTTGGAGATTGTTCGGTAAGACTGATACCTCTAATTCCGTCAATCATCATAAATCCATTGTCATCGGAATTAACCTTTATTTTTTCATCAGATTCGAAACGGATACCTTCAAATTTCCAATCTGAATAAGGAACTATTACAGCGGAAATTGAATTGTCCTTAATACGTTCATTGTACAACTTAATCAGGGCTTCATCATTAATTTTCTCAGGAGTATCTTCGTGAAGCATCGACATTGATGAGAGGCAATCATAACACTGATCGGTATCTGCGCCTTTTTTCATGGTAGTGAGTTCCATTAACCCGGTACTCTTATCAAGATCCTTTTTGAAATAAATGGCGAAGGGTGCTTCCGATTTTTTATAGCCTTTTTTATTGAACACCATGAATACGGATAGGCCTTTTGAATTTTTTTCAAATTCAAAACTGAATCGACCCTTTCCGTTTGAAACAGAAGTTTTACCAGATAGCTGATCGGTTACGGAAACATTAGCCAGTGGCTGATGCGTATCCATATCAAATACGATTCCTTCATATTTTATAGAGGGGCGATTGCTGGTATTTTCGAACACAAACTTATTGCGGAACGATACCAGCAATACTACTACAAACGGCAGTATAAAAAGAAATTTAATCAAATGCAGTTTTGCACTCTTCATTTTATTCATCATGGCTATACGTTTTTTGAGTGACGAAAAATTAAATTGTGGAGCAATGCTGAAATGGGCTACCCCAATAACCTTCAATAATAAATACTGGTACTCTTTTTTGTCGATGCCGTTTGCTAATACTTTGTTATCGGCAATAAATTCAAGGTTCTGGCGAACAGCCTGCCGTAACATCCATGCAAAGGGGTTATACCAGTTTATAATACATAACCATTCGCACCATAAAATATCAAGTGTATGTTTTTGTTTCACATGAATGAATTCGTGCCGGATAATTTCTTTCAGCTCTTCTTCGGTATGTTGATACTTATTTACAAAGATGGAATTACCATAGGAAAAGGGAATGATATCCTGATCAACCTGGTAAACTTTTATTGTATCATCAATGATCAATTTTGCTGAACGGCGTATTTTCAAAAAAGATAATTGCTGAATAATTAAACGCAGTAACATAACTCCAATGCCTACTCCAACTAATAAAAGAGTCCATTCCCTGTACGTCCACACAATTTTGATATCATTACCCCGCATTAGGATTTGTTCGGATCCAACGTTCGGTATATATTCCAATACTTCGTGGCTGCTCCAGTTATTTTTTTGCAATAATGGATAGATATTGATAAATGGGATGAAAAAAGAAAGCATCGTATAAATAACCAGGTACCAACGGTTCCAGTTATAAAAAGTAAGCCGGCGTAACACCAACCAGTAAAACAAATAAACCACTGCCAGGCTAATGGAAAGCTTTAATAAATATGGTAAGACGGAGATCATAAAAAAATGTGTATTGAAGATTAAGAAAAGTAGAAATACAACGATGGTTTATTTTTCTTTTTCAATCATTTCAATAATTTCTTTCAATTCTTTTGAACTTAATTTCTTTTGCTCAACAAAAAAATTCACCAGTTCCTTGTAGGAGTTATCGAAATAATTTTTTACAACCCCATTCATAAATTGTTTCTTGTACTCTTCTTCACTCATAGTAGGTTTATATAAATAAGTATTAGCTACTGCCCTGCTGCGCAAATAGCCTTTCTTCTCTAAATTTTTGATGGTGGAGGCAAGCGTGGTGTAGGGAACCGAATCACCCAGGTTTTCCAGAAAGGATTTTACGTTACCTTCTCCAGTAACAAAAACGGCCAATAGTGCCTGTTCTTCCTGCGAACTTAATTTTTCCAACATATCTACGATATTTTCGTAAAGCTACGGAATTTTCGTAGACCTTCCAATTTATTTTATCTTATTTTGTTAAAACTGGCTAAAAACTAAAAGCGGGCGATAGTTTTGCTTTACTAAATAAACAACCGATCATGAAATGGATATTGTTATTTTTATTGGGTATATCAGTTATTGATACTAAAGCGCAGTTGTTGAATACCACTACCAAACAAGTAGCGCCCTATAAACAATTTCCCACGCTACCACCAATATACCTTGTTCTCCCCGATAGCACTATCTTGACCAAAGAGAGTTTAAAAAAGCAACCCACCCTGATTATGTATTTTAGTCCGGATTGTGATCATTGCCTTAAACAAATGGACGAAATGAATGCGCGGATGAATGACTTTAAAAATATACAGTGGGTATTAGCAACCAATCAGCTCATGGAACCATTGATCGGTTTTATTGAAAAATATAAATTAGCAAATTACCCAAATATCAAAGCCGGTAGAGATGCAAAGTTTAACCTGCCGGGTTTTTATAGAATAAAATCGTTGCCCTATTTTGCCTTATACGATAAAAAAGGAAACCTGATTACTACTTTTGAAAGCAATACAAAAGTTGATAAATTATTAAAAGCATTTAAATAAACCCGTGCGACCATCGTTCAATAAATAAATGATCCTGACTAATTTCTTTTATTATTTTCGGGGTTGCCGCTGCGAGTTTTTCATTTACTATTATCATTCCTTCCTACCCTATCTTTGATTACTTAAACCATTTATTAACTCATAAATTAATTGCCGAATGAAAGTTACTGTTGTAGGAGCCGGTGCCGTAGGTGCTACCTGTGCCGATAATATTGCCCGCAGAGAACTTTGCGAAGAATTAGTATTACTAGACATAAAGGAAGGAATTGCAGAAGGGAAAGCACAAGACATGATGCAAACAGCTACCCTGCTTGGCTTCGATACCAAAATTATTGGAAGCACTAACGACTACAGTAAAACGGCTGGTAGCGATGTAGTAGTAATTACCTCTGGTCTCCCACGAAAGCCAGGCATGACCAGAGAAGAACTGATAGGCGTAAACGCTGGAATTGTAAAAGGCGTATGTGAAAATATTTTGAAACATTCACCCAATGCTATCATCATCGTGATCAGTAACCCAATGGATACGATGACTTATCTCGCACTGAATTCTACAAGCCTGCCTAAAAACAGAATTATTGGAATGGGCGGAACGTTGGATAGTGCCCGGTTTAAATATCAATTAAGCCAGCACCTGGGTTGCAGTCCTTCAGACTTAAATGCGGTTGTGGTTGGAGGTCATGGAGACACCACTATGATTCCATTAATGCGATTGGCAACCTGGAACAGCGCCCCCGTTACTCAATTCTTAACGGCCGAACAGCAACAGAAAATTATAAAAGATACGATGGTAGGTGGCGCAACGTTAACGGCATTGATTGGAACTTCGGCATGGTATGCACCAGGGGCAGCTGGAGCGGCCCTTGTAGAAAGTATTGTACGTGATGAAAAGAAATTATTTACCTGTTGCGTAAAACTGGATGGTGAATACGGACAAAAAGATATTTGCCTGGGTGTGCCTGTTACCATTGGAAAAAATGGTTGGGAAAAAATATTGGATTTTGGATTGAATGAATCGGAACAGGCTGAATTCAATAAAAGTGCTGCTGCTGTTAGAAGCATGAATGATGTGTTGAAGACTTTGTAACGAATGCATTAAGACATTTTGAAAAACACCTTAGTTTAATCTGCTTGATTAAGCTAAGGTGTTTTTGTTTTAGAAACTCGGTATTCTTCTTGATAAATTTATCTGATCGTTATCTTCCAGATACACCTGTAACCATAATCGGAAACGTAAATCAACCCATCATTAATTACTGCGACCCCACCAACCCTATCCATACGTATAGCCCTGGCTGCATACTCAAATTGATGAATATCTGTTTCAAAAAATGATCTCGCTATACGATAGCTTCCTTCCCGCGGAGCTAAATAATCTGGTGTCGCATGAAAGCTATTAGTTCTCGGAGCACCTACCCCTGCCAATGTATGTACGAAACCTGATGGTGAAACCTTTCTGAGTGTACCATTGTAAGAATCTGCAATAAAGAGATTATTATTAAACGCTCTGATTGCTTTTGGATAAGTGAACTGAGCCATTGCTCCCACTCCGTCGCTAAATCCTACAGCATCTCCATTTTGACCGGCAAAATTTGAAAACACTCCAGATGTCGTAAATTTATTTATGCCCTGAAAACTGCTTGCATAGCCGCTGGTTGTAAAGATTTCATTGAAACTGTTTAAAGCAATACCCGATGGCGCAACCATTGACTCTCCGCCTGTTGGTATTATTCGGGTACCTGTAACCGTTCTTGCAACTCCTATCGGTGAAATTCTTCTGATCTGTGAAGAAAAGGCCCTAGTAGAATAATTCTCACCTACAAAAATATTACCCAAAGCATCAACCGTAAGGCCCTGGCCCATTTCGTTATAAAGTAATTCATCAACCGGTTGATTCCCGAAACGAAAACTGGCGGAAGTGCCGGTTCCGTCTGTATTACCAGCTACACCACTCCCTGCTAATACGGTAATCACAGAAGGAGTAGCAATACGGATTGACTTAACTTGTTGTGAGGTTGCGTCGGAAACATAAAGAAGTCCACGAGATTCATCAATTCCAATTCCAACAAGTCGTCCAAACAGATCACCTGCCCCTGCGAAAACAGTAGTAGCTCCGGCAGCGGTCGTCTTTAAAATAAGGTCGTGGTTAGAAGAACGCTGATCAATCGTATAAATATTTCCAGCAATATCGTTGATCATTTCGGCCGGTTTCAGAAAAGTTCCATCGGTTACCCCGAACCGAAAACCAGCAAAAATTGTTCCTTGTACAGTAGGATCGTAAATAAAACATTCATTGCACAACTCAAGAACAGGGT
>JBJXDV010000151.1:0-19585 GCA_046153465.1 Chitinophagaceae bacterium | reverse complement strand
AATGGATACCATGGAAATACTTCGCTTGGTATAGAAATCAGTTCCTATAAATTTGATGGAAAGGGAGGCAACGGAGCCGGTTCGTCCATTTTAAAACTTCCTTTACCAAATTTATATAGAGGAATATTTAATACCAGTAAAGAATATGCCAACGATGCGAAAGAAAAAATTGCGAAATATATAGAAAAGAATAATTCGCCTGCGGCCTTTATAGCTGAACCTATTTCTGGATGTGGCGGTCAGGTACCCCTGGCAAATGGATATTTAAAAGAATTAAATGCGTATAATTCTTCAAACCAACTAATAACGATTATCGATGAAACTCAAACAGGATTTGGGAGGTTAGGCAAGTGGTATTGGGGTTTTGAAATGCATGATATCATTCCCGATATAGTTATCCTGGGAAAACCAATGGGTAATGGACATCCTATGGCAGCAGTAATTACTACTGATGCTATTGCAAACAGCTTTAACAACGGAATGGAATTTTTTAGTTCGTTTGGTGGCAATCCGGTGTCTTGCGAAGTTGGATCAGCAGTATTATCAATTATAGAAGAAGAACAGTTACAAGCCAATGCTTTATTGGTTGGCAATTATTTCAAAAAAAGATTAAATGACTTAAAGAATTTTTTTCCGTGTATTGGGGATGTAAGAGGTGAAGGATTGTTTCTTGGAATTGAATTTACTAACACGGACGGAAATCCGGATACCGCTTTAGCTGAATTTGTAAAAGATGAATTAAAAAGTAATTTTATCCTTAGTGGTACAGACGGGCCAAGCAATAATGTAATCAAGATAAAACCTCCGATGTGTTTTACAACCAACAATGCAGATGAGTTTATAAATAAATTCCAAAAAATACTTCAGACAAAACTGCCTGACAAATAATAAATGCTTTTGATATATCAATTGGCTTTAAATAAAAGTAAATGATCGGTAGCGAACTCCCCCAGGTTCGCAACTCCCACAAGTTGGAAACTCCCTTTGGTTCGCAACTTCAATTAAAACTTAATATGTATCAATTGGTTTGGAATAAAAGTAAATGATCGGTAGCGAACTCCCCCGGGTTTGCAACCCCTGCCAGTTGGAAACTCCCCTGGGTTGGAGACCCGTAAAATGAAAATCTCGCCATTTAATTATTTAGTAAACAAGTTTATACCCTTTTCCCCTGATATTAATTATCATCACAGAGGGATCACTTTTTAAATATTTCCTTAGTTTAGACATAAAAACATCCAGGCTCCTGCCGGAAAAATAATCATCATTCCCCCATAGTTTCATCAATAATAATTGCCTGTCGAGCTGATGATTTTTATTCATTAAAAGTATATGCAAAATTTCCGCTTCCCTTGAAGTAAGCGTATAACTGATTCCTGCATGAATCAATAGTCCTGCAGGATAATGAAAAATATAATTCCCGATTTCATGTACCTGATTAGATTCATCCCCCTTGTGCGCGATCAAACGATTCGTAGTGAGCAAAGCTTCCATCCGTACAATTAATTCGGCCATACTAAAAGGCTTCCTTAAATAATCATTCCCTCCTTTTTCAAAACCAGTTACCACATCTTCTGGCCGTGAACGGGCCGTTAAAAATAAGATAGGAGTATCCCTATCCGTAGCACGAATGGTGGATGCAATGTCAAACCCATTTCCATCAGGCAACATCACATCCAAAATAATGATTGCAGGTTTAATACTATAATATTCTTGTAAAGCCAACGAAGCCGTACCTGCAAGAGTAACCGTAAACCCTTTACTTTGCAAGCTTTCGCATACAATTTCGGCCAAGGCTGGCTCATCTTCAACCAACAAAACCATTTTATTTCTCATAGAGGCCATGCTAAATTTATAACTGTTCCTTGTTCCACTTTACTTTTTAATGAACACCAGCCGCCATGCTGTTCTAAAATAGTTCTTACATAGTTAAGCCCAAGGCCATATCCTTTTGTCAACGGTGACTCAGTCGTTTTAACCCGGTAGAATTTATCAAATACGAAGGGTATTTCTTTTGAAGGAATTCCAATACCATTGTCAGTAAAGGTTAGAATTAAAAAATTTTCCTTTTTTATACATTCAATTTCGATCGAGACGGGGTTTCCTGAATATTTAATTGCATTGTCAATAATATTATTTATTGCGTGGTGAAATTGAATCCTATCTGCTTTAATAAACTGAATGCCTGCTTTATTATTAAACGAATACCTGATTTGTTTAACTGCAGATACCAAATGAGTTTGAATAATTGCCAGTATAGATTCTTCCAAATTAATTTGCTCAGTCTTTAGTTCAAGTCGATTAGTCTCATAAATAGAAATGTGGAGTAATTTATCCACCAAACCCGAAAGTCGTTTTAATTCATTCTTTGAATGGATAAGATACCTCGATGTTTTTTGCCTGTCTTCTAATACGTTAAAATCTGACAGAGCCTCCACGGCTGCTGAAACAGTGGCAATTGGTGTTTTAAATTCATGTGTAATATTGCTGACAAAGTCGTTTTTGATCAATGATAATTTCTTCTCTCCAAACCACATTTTGAATAATAAAAAGATACATGCTGCCACCAATAAAATCAACAAAATAGAAGAAATAAAAATAAATTTCATTTTAGAAACGATATAGGAGAAAGGGTTAGAAAACATTGCCCTTACAAAATGATGGCCATCTACCAATCGATAGGTAGGAAACGAATTTGTAATTACCGGATAATTCTCAATTTGTTGCTTTGATAATTTTTTATTTGCCGGAATACTGTCATCTGCACTAAAGAGAAATAAATAAGGAATGGAAATATTATGCTTCTTTAGGTAATCCGATAAAATTGGTCGTACCCGAGCCGTATCAAACCCATATTGTTTAACTTTTTCATCAATAAAGCGACCCATATTTTGCGTGCGGTAAAAAACAAATCTTTTTTCTAAATCGTCTTTGCGCACCATACCCGCATAGATAGCAGCCACAGCCCTTTTAACTTTGTTGTCAGATTTAATTATTGGCTCGTTTAAATTGAGAGGTGAAAAAGAAAGCCGATCCTTATTATCATTTTTATTTATGATGATATAGTTATTTGTAATTCCATCTTTTCGAAGTGAGCTGATAATTTCAAATTCAGTGGTATCCATTAATTTCTCTACAATCAATTGCTCCAGGGTATCACAACGAAGACTAAATTCCTTTTTTATTGATTCTTCAAATGCAAGGTTTACTTCCTTCTCAAACCCTATTTTGTTTACGTGGTAATAATTGCTGATCCAATAAAACTGGAGAGCTAATAAACCAGCAATAGCCATGGAACAAAGCAATATTAATAACCTGGCACGTCGCTTCATAAATTCAAATCTAAAACATAATAGCAAGCTAAATAATACGATAACATAAAATAACATTCAATAACAGCCCGCCTAACACTTTATTAAAATCAAAAGCTCAATTTTGATCTATAAAATTAAAAATATGAAAAAATTACTTCTTGGTTTCTGTATAATAGTGAGCATGCCTTCATCTTCGCAAACCACTGCCAGTCCCAGCGAAATCGAAAACAAGTACGATTTTGTAGAAATATGGGGGTTGAAAAATCAATCGAGGCACACCTTCCTCACCAAGATCATAAGTTGCCCTGGAGGAATTTGCGAATCTTCGCTCAAACAAATGGGTTATGAGCATGGAAATAAGATTCCACTGCCATTTACGAATAAAATAATTGTAACCCTTCGTTCAATACCTGATTATTCAAATTTTCCGATTTATAAAGAGTTATTGCAAACAATAAAACATGACAAAGATTCTCTCTGGAAAAAAATTGCCCACGAAATAAACGAATTGGGAAATTATGAAAAACAGCAACTACCACAATACCTGGTTGCATTTGAAACAAATAACCAACAGAAAATCGACAGCTTGTTTGCAGAAAATGAAAAAGAGTTTAAAGAGTATGGTATTTCACTTGATAAAAACAAAATCATTGAATCGTTAAAAGCTTACCGAAGCTTCACAAAGCTTTTTACAAAACAAGAAGTGTTGGCTATTTTATATCTGTCAGATGTTGACTCCTTAATAAATGCAGCCAGTTTTATTGCACCCAATTATCTGCGAACTACCAATGATCTCGTTGATTTTCTACCCTTACTTTTAAGGAAAAAAAGTGGTGTGCAGGCAATCATCAATGAATTCATAAAGGAGAATAAGGGGAAAATTGACTGGAAAAAAAATATGTACCTGTTAACCAATTTACTCAAAAACCCAAACCCCTTTCAGTCGATACTTGCTTTAAAGATAGCCGATCAAACAGGGTTTGACCATACGCTAATGAATGCATTAAAACCAACAGATTTTATCACTATCAAAGAAATTCTTCAGTCAAATTCTTTACCCGAAGAAAAAAAATATATTCTTGCCTTTTTAAATAAATATTCCAACAAATCCATTGAAATGGATCCAGAAAAATGGATCAGGAAACTATGAGACCGAATTCCAATCCGTTTTAAAGATTCCACCAATACGTAAACTTTAGAACAATAGCACGATTGCGAACGGATAGCGGGGAAGAATAATAATTATCAGTATATACAATAAACAAATCTGAAGCAGGTCGGTAACGCCATTGAAACCTGGTATTCAAATTCATATTCTTTAACTGATTGTTATATTGCAAAAAAGTTGTGAAAAATATCTTGTTGGTCATGGTAATATCCACCCTGGGGCCAACCAGCCAAAAACTGGTCTGGTTCCAGGGTTTTGGCAAATCGATATAATTGTAATTCGTGCTTACCGCAATATTTACATAAGGCTGAAAGCGATATCCAATATCCACGTTAATGTTTGAACGACTGCCATTGGCATAATACCCGCCAAACCTGGTTGAAAAACTGTAGGTGAACCGACTTTGTGGTTTAGAAAAAAACTCTATGCCCACTGCCTTCCAACTGTGCCGAGTATTCGCTTGTAGCGTATCTTTTCCCGAATTTGTAGGATCAAATGGCTGCTGTAACGCCACAAATACTTCTCCAGCCCAAACATCAAATACACTTTGGTTTCGAAAGTTTACTAAATAGAGCAATAGGTTTTCATGATCTGTTTCTTTCAGAGAAGGGGTAAAAAAGTAAGTAGATAGAAATTTAGGGCCATGACTTACAACGGAACCTCTTTTAGGAAAAAACAATCGGCTAACGGCAGGATTAGTTTTTATATAATTTTTACGCGGGATGTACCCTGTTTCAGCAATAAAATTTTTTCCCACATATTCATGTTGCCAGGATATTATCCATTTACGGCTGTTGTATTGCAGATTACCTGCCTGTATCCAGGTACTACCGGCATCGCCTGGACTAAAGGATTTTAAAAGCAGTATTTTCCCTGTCCAAATATTATTGGACGATGCAATATTGTATTCAATACCAAAATTACGGTTGTATTGGCTGTAGCTTGGTTTGGTAGAATCTACTCCATTGTAATTAACTGATTGTTTATTGATAAACAAAAAGCCCAGATTGGAGCGGGAAAATATTCTTCGCTGCAAAGCAAGTACTGAAAAATTTTGCGCTGGTAAACCCGAGGACTCAACTTTACCTGTTTGCATATTCATAACGCCGAGGCGCCAGTCCTTATTTAATTTACCACTTAAACGGGCTCCAAACAATATCGGTGCATTCAATCCAATTCGTCTTGAAAAAAATGGGCGAATGGTAGCGTATCCAAAATTGGAAAAATGATCCCCGTTTTCTAAAAAAAATTGTCGACGTTCAGGAAAGAATAATTCAAAACGATCGAGGTTTGTAATTTGGCGATCAACTTCAACCTGCGAAAAATCGGGGTTCACGGTTAAATCCAAATTCATTGCTGAGCTTACTGCAATCTTTGCGTCTACTCCAATATCTTTCCTGAATTCTGTTGGCTTACCCTTTTCATAATCTTTAGAAATACCACCAAGTAAATACGGAATAACGGATATATTGGAACCCGCGTCAGGTGGTGGCTCATCCCAAACTAGCGTTCCCGTATATGCGAGAGAAGCTGTAGGGAACTGGCGCGGCACAGGTGTCCAACTCGATTTTTCTGCCATCGTAATATCAAGTCTGCTAAAATTAATTCCCCATTGAGATATTCCTTTTTTATAACGAATCGACTTAAAAGGAATTGCCGCTTCAAATATCCAACGATCTGAATAGTTTTTAACAACCGAGTTCCATTTGTTATCCCAGCTTAAATCAACCTTCCCGCCCTCGTACATAGTTCCATCCCATTGAGCGCCTGCTGCACTTGCACCAAAAGAAAAACCATTGGTAAGGTCATCGAAGGGATCCATGAAAAGCAAAAAATTATCATTCTTCCCAAAACTAAAATCGCGTTTCAGGGATTCAACCATATACCTCTGATTGGGTTTATGAAAACAAACTGCTATGAGGTAGAGATTTTCTTTATCATAAGTCAGCCGTACTTCGGTTCGTACAAGTGCCTTACTGGTATCCATTGGCAGCACCATCGAAAAATTGTTTGCGACCGAAGCTTCCTGCCATGACTTTTCATCCATAATACCATCAATATTCATTGTACTGCCTGCTTTATGAATATTCAATTGGTACGACGAATTCTTCTTTTGCGCAAATAAAGTAAATGAACAAAAACTAAAAAAGCCAATGAATAATAGATGTTTCAAAAAGTTATTTTTTGGAGGTACTTGAAGAAGATGAGTCAACGTATTAAAGGCTAAGATATAAAACATAAAATACTTAACCTTCTTTGTAAGTATAGATCCAAAAGATGAATACTTTAAAAATGAAATCCATTCAAATCACCTGTCCAAATTCAATTATCAATACTTCTACAGGCCCTAAGCGTTTCTCCCTGAATTCGATTTTCTCTCTTTTTCCCTGAAATATTATTGGCAAACAGAGCGTTAGTATTTAAGTGAAAATCTGATTTTATGAAGCAACTCTACCTTTTAACTACAGCCTTACTGCTTAGTACCTTATCTTTTTCCCAGATGCGGGTATCACTTATTGGAGGGCCGCATTGGGCCTCCGTAAAAGAAACTAATAGCCTTCCTGGCTGGGAAACTTCTACGAAACCAAATTATAAAAGTCGCACTGGCGTAAACTTTGGATTCATCGGGGAAATACCTTTCAAAGAATCCAGCCGATGGTCTTTTCAGCCAGGGATTTTGTTTATGAGCAAAGGCCGAAAGTATGCCCAGGTAAACGATACAGCCTTGGCTGCCTTAAACGATACACTTTTATTTAATAGTAATCTTTCTGCCAGCTATATAGACATCCCTTTAAACCTCTCCTATAAATTGCCTGTTGGAAAGAAAAGCAGCTTTATTATAAGCGCAGGGCCTTACCTTGGTTTTTTCTTTAAAGGAAAGACAACTACAGAAACGAGAAGTTATTCAACAAACAAATTCTTTAAAGAAGAAACGCCTTTGGAAGTTGGTAATTCGGAAAATAAAGCAAAAACTTTTCATTTAGGTGTAAATGCACGTGCGGGTTTCGAATTGGGTACAATACTTATCACCGGCTTTATTAGCCAGGGCCTTACAGATTTTTATACTGCTTCCTATAAAGGAAATTTTAAACATCGAGTTATTGGGGCCTCTGTTGGCTTTTTATTAAATAAACCAGAACCCCGTAAACCAAGCGATAAAGATAAGGATGGTGTTATTGATGAGCAGGATGCATGCCCAACAATAGCTGGTACTGCTGCTACCAATGGCTGCCCTGATAAGGATAGCGATGGAATAGCCGATAATGTTGATAAATGTCCGGAAATTTCAGGCATTGCAAAATATAAAGGTTGCCCTATTCCAGATACCGATAAGGATGGTATAAACGATGAAGAAGATAAATGCCCTGGCGTAGCAGGGTCAAAAAAATACAATGGTTGCCCGGTACCAGATACAGATGGCGATGGAATTAATGATGAATCGGATAGTTGTCCTGATAAAGCTGGCACCGCCGATTTTAATGGCTGCCCAATACCTGATAGCGATGGTGATGGATTGAATGATAAAGAAGATAAATGCCCAACAGAATCCGGCACGAAAGAAAATAATGGCTGTCCGGAAATTAAAAAAGAAATCGTGGAAAAGGTAAACTATGCAGCAAGAAATATTTTTTTCGATTTAAATAGTGATAAGATTCAGGCAAAATCATTTAATGCCTTAAATGAAGTTGCGCTTATCTTGAAAGAAAATCCATTACTACATCTCTCTATTGATGGCCATTCCGATAATGTTGGTAAACCAGCGTATAACCTGATCCTTTCGCAAAAAAGAGCTACGGCAGTTGAAAACTACCTCTCAAAACTGGGAGTTGATCGTAGTCGTTTAAAGGCGACTGGGTTTGGACAAGAAAAACCAATTGCCAATAATACTACAGATGCAGGAAAAGCTAAAAACAGAAGAGTGGAATTGAAATTGGATCAAGATTAATAACAACTAATAAACAAATACTGGCCACCCGTGTATATAAAAAGCACGCGTGGCCTTGTTTTTATATATTTGCCGCTTTAATAATTGATTTGGGAACATTGCTGTTAACGAATGACTAAAAAAGCATAATAAAAAAACTATTGCAACGGAATACAAATAAATACGCATCTAATTAATATTAATCTTCAGTTATTATGATAAAAATCTCAAAGGTTCTTTTTATCCTTATTTTAACCTTACCGGTTTTTCAGGGAATGCAGGCACAATCTTCTTCGAAAGGAAAAAATGGAGAAGTTCCGAAAGGATGGCATTTAATGGATAAAGAAAAAGATGGTTATTATGGAATCAGTCTTAACAAAGCTTATGATTTCATCGTGTCAAAAAAATTGAAAGGGAAGCAGGTTGTGGTTGCTATTATTGATTCGGGTATTGATACCCTTCATGAGGATCTTAAAGAAATTATATGGCACAACCCTGGCGAAATTCCGGGTAACGGTATTGATGATGATAAAAATGGATATATAGACGATGTATATGGTTGGAATTTTTTGGGCAACAAAGATGGACGTAATGTTGAGCAGGACAGCTACGAAGGAGCCCGCGTTTATCATGGATTAAAAGACAAATACAATAAGAAAAATTTAAACGAAGAATCGTTAACGCCAGAAGAAAAGTTGGAATATGAAATGTGGAAAAAAGCTAAAGCGGCGGTTATTGGCTCCGAAAATGAATACATTGATCTCGTGGAATTATTTCAGGCTGTACGTATTGTTAAAAAACAAGATAGTGTATTGCGTAAGGCAATGGAAAAAGAAGAGTTTACAGGAAATGATCTGGAAAAATATGAACCGGCAAATCAAGCAGAACGTGTAGCAAAAAATTATTTGCTATCGATGATGAAGTCGAATAATATGATGGAAATTACTAATAAAGAATTTGTTGAAGGATTTGATGGGTTTGCAAAAGCAGAAGAAAAGAAAGGAGAACAGCGTGAGAAAGCGCCTATAGCCTACAGGTCCAAAATTGTAGGAGATAATGAAAACGATATAAATGATAAAAATTATGGAAATAATAATGTAATGGTAAGCAATGATGCTTCCGAGCATGGCACCCATGTATCGGGTATAATTGCTGCTGTTCGAAAAAACGGAAAAGGAATGGACGGTGTGGCAGACAATGTAAGGATTATGATGCTGAGAGCCGTACCAGATGGAGATGAACATGATAAAGATATAGCACTTGCTATTCGGTATGCAGTAGACAATGGAGCAAAAGTGATTAATATGAGTTTTGGAAAAAGTTTTTCTCCCAATAAAAAATGGATTGATGAAGCCGTTCAGTATGCAGATACCAAAGGCGTATTATTGGTACATGCAGCGGGAAATGATCATAAAAATATTGATAGTACGGATAACTTTCCAAATGCTATCAACATCAATACGAATACGAAGGCTTCAAATTGGATAACTGTTGGAGCAAATTCCAGTACCGATGGAGTTACTGCGTATTTTTCAAATTTTGGAAAAAGTCAGGTCGATGTTTTTGCACCTGGCACGGGTATCTATGCCACTTTTCCCGGAGGTAATGTTTATAGAAGTTTGGATGGCACGAGTATGGCGTCGCCAGTGGTAGCAGGTACGGCCGCTTTCCTATTATCTTATTTCCCGTATTTAACGCCGCAGCAAGTGAAGTTATGTATCGAAAAATCGGCCCAGGCACCCGGCGTAAAAGTTAAAAAACCTGGAACAGATCAAATGGTAGAATTATCCGAAATATCAAAAACAGGTGGCTTGCTTAATGCCTATGAAGCTGTAAAAGTCGCCGCTTCATTGCAACCCGGAGCAATTCCAGAGATTAAAAAGAAAACCCGTAAGCCAACCTTAAAAAACAAAAGAGGATAAATCATTTCTAATATTAAATTTTAGCCGTTCTGCAAAACAGGGCGGCTTTTGTTTTATATTAGCCCAAACACTAAAAAATGATTTCACGTAAAGAAGTAACGGTTCCTCTCCCTTATCAGAATTATGTTGATAAAGCAGGTGATGATGATTTAATTAAAGCCTTAAATAATAGTACCAGACGTTTCTGGAAAGTAATTCGGGAAGTTCCAAAAAAGAAAATTGATTTCGCCTACGCAGAAGGCAAGTGGACAATTAAAGAATTATTGCAACATGTTATTGATGCAGAAAGAGTTTTTGTATTAAGAGCTCTTTGGTTTGCCCGCCGCGATCCTTCGGCCCAACCAGGTTTTGAAGAAAATACCTGGGCGGCAACTGCAAATGTTGCTACCCGTAAGTGGAAGAATATGGTTGAAGAATTTTTAGCTTTGCGAGCTGCAAATGTATTATTCTTTGCATCCTTAAGTGATGAAGAGCTTGCCAGAACCGGAGTATCCGGTAAAAATGTTGTTAGTACAATCGCATTCGGGTTAATTAGTGCGGGTCATTTAGAACATCATCTTGATATTATTCAAGAACGTTATCTGGCAGAAACACCAAAGGCTAAAAAGCCTGAGAAAACAGAGAAAATTAAAAACAAGGTAAAAAAGAAAAAGAAATAAGCTAATTGATTTTATAATAATCCTGTATGCTTTTGGTAAATAAGGCATACAGGTTTTTTATTTCGGGGAAATTTTCCAAAAGGTGCAGATGATTATCAATCGTAGTTTGGTCGTTTCGGATAGCCGGGCCTGTTTGTAATTGTTCCGGCGAATATTGCGACAACAGAATAGGTAATTGTTGTAACAGCGGAACCAACAAATTAAAGTCTGCCTTCGATTGAAAACAAAATTGTTTGGTTAGCGAGTAAAGGTGATTCGTAAAATTATTCAGTAAGATGGCTGCTAAATGGTAGCGTTTTCGCTCTTCATCGTTTGCCTTTTTTACAATTGGTGATAAGGTTGCGGCAAAATCATGCAACAGTGTAAGATCATCATTCGTATTTCCGTCTATCAAAAATGGAATAACGGGGATTACCACCGTTTCCTTACGCAGGCTTTGCAAAGGATATAAAACACCAAAATTCTTGCTCGCTGATTTCAATACCTCTTTTGACACCGAACCTGCAGTGTGCACCACCAATTTATAACGCAATGGCCATTGTGTTGACAATTCTGCAATGGCACGATCAGCAATAGCAAATAGATAAATATCACCGGTGTCATCAATTTCGTTTAATGAAGTGGTAAATGTTGCGCCAACGGATTCAGCAAGGCTCGATGCGTTTGAGGAGTTTCTTCCATACACCTGAATAATTCGGTGGCCCGATGCAACTATCAACCTACCAAGAACAGTTGCCGTATTTCCTGTGCCAATGAGTACAACTTTCATAACGTATTTTTGCAGACTATGAAATTAGCACAAAAGTTAGCAGTAAACTATTTAAGGGCAAGGTTGAATATTATAGCACTGGTTTCCAAAAAAAAAGCAGCCAAAAAAGCCTTTCAAATTTTTTGCACACCGTATTATAAATCCAAAAAAAAGTATCCCCCTCTATTCGAAAAAGGTGAAAAGATCTCCGTCGATTTAGAAGGACTCCGTATCAAAGGATTTCGGTTTAATCATCCTCAGGAAAATAAAGTATTACTTATCCATGGTTTCGAATCTTCTGTAAAAACTTTTGACAGATACATTATTCCATTTATAAAAAAGGGATATGAGGTCATTGCCTTTGATGCCCCTGCCCATGGAAGATCAGAAGGAAAGCAAATCATTCTCCCGTTATATATTGCCATGTTGGAAAAGGTATTTGAACATTTTGGTCCAATCAATCGCTTTATAAGTCATTCTTTTGGTGGATTGGCATTGGCCCATTTTCTGGAAAAAATGCCAGATGGAGCATTCGCAAAAGCCGTATTTATTGCTCCTGCCACAGAAACGACCACAGCGATCGATTCTTTTTTTAAGTTTCTTGATCTTCCGGTTGAAATCCGAACTGCATTTGATCAGCATATTATTGACAAGGGTGGTGCAGCCCCCTCCTACTTTTCCATTCATCGAGCTATTAAAAACATAACCTCAAAAATATTATGGATTCATGACGAAGATGATCAACTGACGCCAATAAAAGATGTGCTAAAGGTTAAACAAGAAAATCATCTACATGTAGAATACTTAATTACTACCGGGCTCGGCCATCATAAAATAATACGCGATAACAATGTAATCAGAAGAATATCCGAATTTTTGTAATGCGATAGGGTGTCATATTGCTTTCACTTTTAAAATTTAAAATTCCGTTTTCTATAACCTATTCTCTTTATTCTGTAATTTATCTACAGGCTTCTTTACCTTGTATATCCCTCCTCTATTCCAATTTTCTTTTTTCTCTTTCCCTCTTTTCTTTTTCACAGTTTTTCTCTTTACCTCTTTTCTCTTTTGCATTTTTTCTCCTCACTTCTTTTACCTCTTTTATCCTTTCTTCTTCCCTATCCCTTACCTTAGCAGTATCATTTAATATCTACAATGCAATATATACAACAGGGATTATTTATTTTTTTATCTGGTGCTGCCATTTGGTTCTTCTCCAAAAAAGTTAAAGAGATAAGGCGTAATATTTTTTTAGGAAAAGAAGAAAATTATAGCGACCAGCCATCCGCACGTTGGCGTAATTTATTTTTATTGGCTTTTGGTCAAAAGAAAATGTTTAAGAATCCATTGGTGGCTGTTATGCATCTTGTGATTTATTTAGGCTTTGTTATCATTAATCTTGAGGTATTGGAGATTGTTCTTGATGGAATATTAGGTACACACCGACTTTTTCTCCCTTTGCTGGGAACATGGTACAAGGTTTTAATAAACTCCTTCGAAATATTGGCACTTCTTGTATTAATTGTATGTGTAGTCTTCTTGCTCCGACGGAATACACTTAAGCTAAAACGCTTTATCAGTAGTGATTTAAAAGGATGGCCGCGCAGTGATGCCAACAATATCCTTATAACAGAAATAGTACTGATGAGTTTATTTCTGCTTATGAATGGGAGCGACTACGCGCTTCAAACTGCTGAAGCGGAAGGATATCATCAAACAGGGCGCTTTGTTGTTTCGGGTTTTATTTCTTCTCAATTAACAAACTTACCCGTTTCCACTTTAATAATTATTGAACGCATTTGTTGGTGGCTGCATATTGCTGGAATTTTTGCCTTTCTTAATTACCTGCCCTGGTCAAAACATTTACATATACTACTTGCCTTTCCGAATGCTTATTATGCACGATTACAACCCGCAGGTAAAATGATGAATATGCCGGTGATTCAAAAAGAAGTCTTATATGCCATGCAACCCGAATTAGCACCGGCAGAAGCACAGATACCCGGTAAATTTGGCGCAAAAGATGTTATGGATCTTAGCTGGCGAAATTTATTAGATGCTTATAGCTGCACCGAGTGTGGAAGATGCTCGGCTGCTTGTCCGGCAAATCTAACCGGCAAATTATTATCGCCTCGTAAAATAATGATGGATACACGCGACCGTCTGGAAGAAGTAGGAAGGAATATTAACAATAATAAATCGTTTGTGGATGATGGTAAAACGCTTTTGCATAATTATATATCCGTTGAAGAACTTCGCGCCTGTACTACCTGCAACGCCTGTGTAGAAGAATGCCCTGTTTCAATATCTCCGCTTGAAATTATTGTGGAATTAAGGCGTTCTCTTGTGATGGAAGAAAGTATTGCACCACAGGAATGGAACACCATGTTTGGAAATGTAGAAAATAATTTCGCGCCCTGGAAATTTTCGCCGGATGAAAGAGATAAATGGAGAGAAGAGATTCCGCAATAAATACGATACATTTAGGATAGAATTTGTTTGAATGAAAAGACTAATCTCCATCATTATATTCATTGGGTTGATAGCCTTTGTCTCATCCTGCTTTAAAGACCATAGTCTTGAAAATACATTAATTAATAAAGCTAAAGGATCGCTGCAACAGGATGCAGGAAAGAATTGCTTACCGAAAATCATACAGGGTATCTATGAAGCAGGGACAGTTCTTACAGCATCTGGTTTTATTTCTATTGATATTGATGTAACTGTTACCGGCTCATATATAATTGAATCCAATACCGTGAACGGATATTTGTTTAAAAGTGCCGGAGTATTTGAGCAAAAAGGAATTCAAACCATAAAACTTGTTGCATCCGGGAAACCAATAATCGCCGGAACAGATAATTTTGAGATTAGTTTCGATGGAAGTTCCTGTCTTATTCAGGTAACTGTCTTTCCAAAAGGATTGGGTAGTCCGGCTGTTTTCACGTTACAAGGTGCTGGTAGTAGTTGTACGAATACAACTGTTGTTGGTAGCTATATTGTCTCAACACCACTTACTGCTGCTAATACAGTATTATTAACGGTCAACGTAGTAAAAATTGGCTCTTATAATATTTCTACCACGGCTGTTAACGGCATAAGTTTTCATGGTACCGGAATATTTAGCAGTACAGGGCCACATACAATTGTGCTAACAGGGATTGGCACGCCGATTAACAATAACCCGACAACAATTAGTGTAGGCGATGGAGTTCGTACCTGTAGCTTTTCGATACCTGTTACTGGTACTACAAAGGGGGCATGGAATTTCACTCTGGCAGCCACCACAACTCATCGCGGAGTTAGTGACACCGTTAGTGTGAATGCAACGGCAGGTGTAAATGTATTTGCTTATTTTGGTTCATCGGCCAATGAAAACCTTGCGATTGAACTTACTGATGTATCGGGAGGAATTCAGCCCGATGAAATTTATAATACGAATGCCATCCTTAACAATTCGGCTGGTTTTCTTTTTATTGGGGCTAATGACACCTACGTGGCTAATAATGCCATCGGCGTAGTGAATCTTATTTTCAAAGTAACGTCACATGACACTGCCACTAAAACTATACAGGGCACTTTTTTTGGGACGGTTTTAGATACCAACAGCATGGTCAAACAAATCACCAACGGTCAGTTTACCGGAACGTATAAGTAAATAGTCATATTACCTAAATATCAATTTCCATAATTTATTTCCTGCTAAATTGGTATACAAAAGATCCCTTTTCCTATAATAATCATTAAAAATTACCTATCAATAAATATATTGCCGATTATCCGGCTGCTCAATACAAGAAAAAAGACAATGGATTTCTTAAAAGAAATTTTCAAGAGTGAATCGAAAATTTACGAACGTAACCAATAAAAAGTTACAATTAAGTTATGATAGACGCGAAACCGGAAATACTGAAGGTATTTTATTAGAGTTTCTCATTAGTAAGAAATGGCAATGGCTCAGGCATTTGCTTATGCTAATCACTTTGGCTGTTATTTTTTATCCCGGAATCAACGCTACTGATTTAAAAAAAATAGCCATCCCTGAACCGGATACAATCATAAAAACACTTAACAGTGCCGGAATAGCCTTTTACTTGATTTCTGTAATGCTGATTTATTTTAATCTCTTTTTATTGATTCCTAAATTATTGTTGCAGGGTAAATACCTTTATTATCTGGCATCTTATATTGGGTTAGCCGTCATCTATTACTTGTGCGAATATTTCATCTCCAGGTTTTTTTTGGAAGACTTGTCAAAGTATTTCTCGACGTTTGAATTTTCCGTTAAAACGTTTGTTGATTCAACTTTTATCCCGCTCATATTTTTATCCGCAACAGCAGGGTATAAAATATTTAAAAAATGGATCATTGATACAAAACTACTGGCTGAAATGCAAGAGGCGAAAATACAGGAAGAATTAACGAACCTTAAAAATCAGATAAACCCCCATTTTTTATTTAATACTCTCAATAACCTGAATACTTTAATAGATACCAACCCAAAGAAAGCATCGGCAGTAGTGCTGGGCCTTTCGGATGTACTGAGATACCAACTTTATGAAGCTACCTCAACTAAGGTATCGCTCAAAAAAGATATTGAGATTCTAAAACAGGTGCTGGAGCTTGAAAAGATCCGTCGTGATAATTTTCAATTCAATGCTTCAATTCAAGGAAACATTAATGCTGTGATGGTACCTCCTTTTATCTTTATCAATTTTGTAGAAAATGCCATTAAACACAGTGCTGATAACAAGAATTTCTCGTACATATCTCTCGATTTTTGTATAAACACAGAAGAGTTATTGTTCATTTGCAAAAATTCAGTTTCACCCAGCCTGATTACTAAAAATACTGGTGGAATAGGATTACAAAATATTAAAAGGCGCCTCGAATTATTGTATCCTGGTTCATTTATCTTAGATATTGAGCATAACGAAAAGGAATTTTCGGTAAATCTAACACTACCGCTATGAATTGTATATTAGTTGACGATGAGCCTTTAGCAAGGGAAGGCCTTCAAAAAATGCTTAGTGGAATATCCTCGGTTGAACTAAAGGAATCTTTTAGCAACGCTTTTGATGCAAACGAATATCTTAAATCAACAACAATCGATTTAATGTTTCTTGATATCGAAATGGCTAATATGACTGGTCTTGAGTTTGCCAAAAGCCTACTCTATAAACCTCTACTGATTTTTATTACTGCCTATCCACAGTATGCCCTGGATAGTTATGAAATAGATGCTATTGATTACCTCGTGAAACCGGTTCGGATAGAAAGGCTGCTAAAAGCAATTAACAAAGCAGAAAATTATTTAAGGTTATTGCAAAGAAAAAATCAAGAAGAGGAAACAACAACTATCGAAGAAGATTATGTTTTTATAAAATCTGACCGGCGATTCGTAAAAATATTTTTTAAAGACATTCTTTATATCGAAGGATTGAAAGACTATGTAGTTATTCAAACAGAAAGTAAAAAAATTCTAACTGCGATGAATGTTAAAACAATTCTTGGACAGTTACCAGAAAAATTATTTACAAGGGTAAGTAAATCTTATATTGTCAACATACATCAAATTACTTCTGCCGACGCTCATTCCGTTTATATAAAAGAAGAAGAAATTTCTATTGGCAATAATTTTAAAGAGGCTTTTTTCGAAAAAGTAATAGCAGGCAAAATAGCTAAACGATAGAATATTCCTTCGCTGTTGATCTAATTCACGATATATGTATCTGTTCTTATTAGTTAGTAGACTATTAACGGATAGCTTAAACACAACTGCTGCCCGCATAAAATATACAATACGCTTTTTGTATAAAATAAACACTGCTTGGTATAATACACCCGAAACAATGAAATCAAAAAAATAGTTTGCATTCATTATTAATTAATTTAAGAATGAAAAGCAAAATACTATTCCTTGTCCTACTACAGTTTACCGGATACCTTTCCATTGCTCAAAATACATTAAGATTTACGATTAGCGGTACTGTAAAAGATGCCGCCACCGGCGAAACGCTTATAGGAGCAAATGTTCAATTACTAACACAAAAAATCAGGGGCACACTTACAAACTCATACGGATTCTTTTCGATTTCTGCTGAAGAAGGAACCTATCCCTTAGTAGTGAGTTTTACCAGCTATCAATCAGATACAATTTCAGTTATACTAACAAAAAATAGTACAATTACCATAGCTCTTGAAACAAAGAAAAATCAATTGCAGGAAGTGGTAGTTTCTTCCCGACGAAAAAATGAAAATATTTCCAGGCCCTTAATGGGAGTAGAAAAATTAAACATCACAGAGATCAATAAGATACCAGTTTTGTTTGGAGAAAAGGACATCATGAAAAGCATACAATTAATGCCGGGTTATAAATCTGCCGGGGAAGGAAACAGTGGTTTCAATGTTCGGGGAGGGGGAACTGATCAGAATTTAATTTTATTGGATCAGGCGCCTGTTTACAACGCTTCACACTTATTAGGCTTCTTTTCTACTTTTAACTCAGATGCAATTAAAGATGTAAACATCTATAAGGGCGGAATGCCGGCACAGTATGGAGGAAGGCTCTCGTCTGTAGTAGATATTAAAATGAAAGATGGCAACGCAAAGAAAGTAGATATATCAGGTGGAATAGGTTTGATTGCATCGCGCATAAATGTTAGTGGCCCTATTGTAAAAGAAAAAGGTTCTTTTATTATAAGCGCCCGCAGAACCTATGCAGATATTTTTTTAAAACTCATTAAGGATACGGGGCAGGGAACAAGATCCTTGTATTTCTATGATTTGAATTTAAAAGCTAACTACAGACTTGGTAAAAAGGATAGGATATTTTTATCCGGTTATTTTGGGAGAGATATATTGGGCCTGGGAGAAACTTTTAATACCGACTGGGGTAACAAAACAGCTACGCTAAGATGGAATCACATAATTGGGAATAACGTATTTTCCAATACATCTCTTATATACAGTAACTATAGCTACCAGATAAAAGTTAAATCGGGTGGCGAAAAATATAGGATATTTTCAAAGATAGAAGACTTTAACTTCAAACAGGATTTCGATTGGTCGTTGCGCAATCAAAGCAAAATAAAATTTGGCGCTAACATTATTAAACACAATATATCGCCGGGCACTGTTAAATCAGAAAAAACTACAGGAGGAAGCAGCAAGAATGTGCAGGATAGATATTCCATTGAATCGGCTCTTTATATATCTCATGAATGGAAAGCAAGCGATAAACTGGAGGTCGTATATGGACTAAGAGCTTCTTCATTATCTGTATTAGGGCCGGGTAATTTTTATATTTATGATCAACAAGGCAAAGTACTTGATACATTAACATACGGTAAAGGTAAATCGGCAGCAAAATATTACAACGTAGAACCACGGTTTTCCGCAAGTTTCCAATTGAGCGAGTTGTCTTCAATAAAAGTTTCTTACAACAGAAATGTACAGAACCTGCATTTATTAACAAATGCTACGTCCTCCTCTCCTACGGATTTGTGGTTAGCAAGTACCAATAATATTAAACCAGAAATCTCAGATCAATTTGCCCTTGGATTTTATAAAAATTATAAAGAGGGAATGTATGAATTTTCTACAGAAGCCTATTATAAAACAATGCAAAACCAAATCGACTATCGCAACGCAGCGGAAACTTTCGGTAATGATAATATAGAGAGTGAATTATTGTATGGAACAGGAAGAGCATATGGATTAGAGTTATTAGTTAAGAAAAAAAACGGGAAATTAACAGGATGGATTGGTTATACAATCAGCAAAGTGGAAAAAAAATTTACTGAAATAGATAATGGAAATTATTTCCCGGCAAGGCAAGACAGAACCCATG
>JBJXDV010000150.1:0-6234 GCA_046153465.1 Chitinophagaceae bacterium | reverse complement strand
TTCTGAACTACTTTTTCAACCGATCATTCGAATAATTTCTTTTAATTCTAAATAAAAAAGAACAGAATTAACAGGCTGTCTAAAAATGATTTTATATTTTTTTGTATAGCTGCAGATTCGCACATGTATTACAGATAAGTTATCCTAATTAAGGTTTTTTAATCTGCGAATCTGCGGCCTATATTATTAGAATTATGAATTTTATACAGGTTCTAAGGATTAATATATCTTTTAAACATGTTAGGTAAATTAAGTGGTTGGGATGATACAATAGTTGCCTTAGCAACGGCTCCCGGAGTGGGGGCCATTGGCGTTATACGACTAAGTGGTAAAAAAACTTTTGCGATCATGGATGAATTGTTTGCAGGTAAAAAAATTTCGCAACAACAAACACATACACTGCATGTAGGAACAATAAAAGATAATACGATTATACTTGATGAGTCTGTGGTTTCTGTTTACCGATCTCCTCGTTCGTACACTGGCGAAGATGTGGCAGAGATATCGGCACATGGGTCGCCTTTTGTTTTACAACAGATTATAACGGCATGTATTAAACGCGGAGCCCGGCTTGCAAAGCCCGGAGAATTTACACAACGTGCCTTTTTGCATGGAAAGATGGATCTTACACAAGCCGAAGCCGTTGCCGACCTTATTGCCAGCAACACCGAAGCATCTCAGCATGCAGCCCTCCACGCAATTCGCGGAGGATTTTCAGTTCAGTTAAAAGAATTACGTGATAAGATGATCCGATTTTCTGCATTAATTGAATTGGAACTGGATTTTTCGCAGGAAGATGTGGAGTTTGCCGATCGCGTAGCTTTTTATGAGTTGGTTAACCAGTTAACAAAGTCTACTCATCAATTGATTCATTCGTTTCAGTTGGGAAATGTTATTAAGAATGGAGTAACTATTGCAATAGTGGGAAAACCGAACGCTGGAAAATCTACGTTGCTGAATAATCTACTAAATGAAAACAGGGCAATCGTTAGTGAAATAGCAGGTACCACACGCGATACCATCGAAGAGATTATTAATATCGATGGGATACTATTCCGGTTGATCGATACAGCCGGCATACGCGAGCACAGCAGTGATATCATAGAAAATTTTGGAATCGAGAAAAGCCTGGAAAAAATACAGCAGGCTGATGTGGTATTGTATCTTTTTGATGTATCGGAAGAAACAATAGAAAGTTTAACGGCTCTTCTAAAAACAATTCAAAAAAAAGCAAACCAGCTTTTATTGGTAGCAAATAAAATTGATAAAATCGGGGAAGTTATTGCGCGACGGAAATTTGAATCCGTATCCAATTTGATTTACATAATCGCCCGGGAAGGTAAAAATATTGATGCATTGAAAGAGCGTTTAGTAGGAACCGTACTGAAAGATAGTTTTAAAAAAGAAGATACCATTGTAACTAATGTACGTCATTTTCATGCCCTACAGAAAGTGGCAGCATCTTTATCGGAAATTAAAAATGGATTAGAAAATAAAATACCTGCTGATTTGCTGGCATTGGATATACGAAGCTGCCTGCATTATTTGGGAGAAATAACCGGAGAAATTACGAATGAAGATCAGTTGGATTATATTTTTAGTAAGTTTTGTATCGGGAAATAGTTATGATTTTTTCTAACAACTTATTGTTAGAAGCCTATATAGCTTTCCTTAATTTTATTTAAGGGCTGTATTTCTACATTTATTTTCATTGTTGTCCGACCAAATAAATTAAATGCTTCATTTGCAAGTGTCACCTCACCCCTACCCCTCTCCTAAAAGAGAGGGGGCTAGAACCCGCTCTGCAAAAGGCTTTTAATAATTATCAAGATGATTTTAGTCGGACAACAATTTATTTTAAAAGAATTGTTATCAATAGTAGCTAATCACAAAAAAATTTATTTCTCATCTCCATTTGAATAATAAAAATTTGGCAGGCGATTTCCTTTTTATTGGTCAAAAAAATATTTTATACTTTAATTACGAACAGATAAAATTAAAAGGAACATTTTGGATTTTTTTACTGATTTGCCAAACGAAAATCCATTAAAACTTTTAAAGGATTGAAACTCCATTTAAATCCGTTGTCAGTACTTCACTCATATAATCAAAATAAGGCCGTAGGTTTTTGAAAGTTTGACTGAGTTCTTTATGAAAATCCGGAGCCAGCACTTCTTCGTTGCTAAATATTCTTTCAAAATAAAACTGTTTATGCTTTAGTAGTTCAATGGCAGGATTATCTTTTGAAAATCCTTTTGGAACTGTTGCTATTTTTTCCCCTTTCAGTTTGCCAAATGTGTTTGTAATTTTATAGTTTGACAATAATTTTCTCCAATCAGAAAAATTCAGATCAATGTCCTTCCGGATACGTAATAAATCCATCGGTTCGGGACTAAAAAAACCTCCGGCAACAAATGAAGCTCCCGGCTGAATCTGAAAATAATAACCACCTCTTAGTTTTTTGGTGGCTCTTTTAAAACTTCCGGCCCAATAGGTTTTATAAGGCGTTTTATCTTTTGAGAACCGAGTGTCCCTGTAAATGCGGAATAAGGAATCTTTACCTGAGGAGTTTTCTATATTGTCATGTTTTCTCATTCGACTTAACAAAGCATCTGTAAAGGCTATCATGTGTTGATACTCCAGCAGGTATTGGTCTTTATTTTTCTGAAACCAGTCCCGGTTATTGTTTTTAGTTAATGCGTTTAAAAAATCAAATGTTGATTTTAACAACAAACTATTACTCATAAGCCTTGTTAATTGTAATACTAAGATATTCTCAATGAATTATAATAGCAAAAGGAGAATATCCACCCGCAAAGTCAGCTCGATACTAGCTTTGTTATTTAACTATTTTATTGAATGTAAGCCAATGGAATTTCCTTCCGAGTCGGTGAAAAAAGCCATGAACCCGTGGGGGCCAAGGGAAGTTTTAGGCATGGTGATTTTTCCCCCGGCTGCTTCCACTTTAGAAAGTGCAACAGATAAATCAGGATTACTGTTCAAATAAACTTTCGCACCGTCGGCTGATGGTTTGTGCATGGGGCTTTGGGTTAGACTTCCATTTGCTTTGCCATTGCCAGTTTCCCATGGAAAGAAGGCTGATTTCATTCCCATCATTTCCATTTCATTCATCTGAATGTCAAATATGGTTTGATAGAATTTTTTGGCTCTGGAAATATCCGTTACGGATATTTCAAACCAGTTGAGTGAGTTTTCTTTGTTTGTCATGTTGTAATTTTTGTTGGATTAAGGTAAGACTATTTTCTATATCCTTCACTCCAAACTGCCTCGCCATTTCCGGTTTGACAAAACTGCTGCAGACTTTCCATATATCTTCCCCAACTGAAATTGCAGGATGTGTGTTCCCAGGTAAAAGATTCGTTAGGTTTTATTTCTTTTACGTTCATATCCGGCCCGCCAAAATCTCCAAACTGGAATTCAATAACATCGCCTACATTTCAATCACCGCTTACTTTATTTGTCCACTAACCTGAAAGTCCTTCAATAGTAATTAGTTTTTCAAATACTTTTTCTTTTGAAGTATTGATATGGAACAAATGTTTTATTGATGCCATATTATTCGTTTTAAAAATAGGGAGTAGTTAATAAATTCACCTCTCCCGATAGACTCCCCACTATAATTATAATTCATTGCTTCTTTTGTGAAATATTTTTTCGGGTAAGCAATCGGCCAATGTTATTAAAAGGTGGTACATTTAAGAAGGTATCCATGAAGAGTAACATTTTAAAATAAGTATGAGAAAGAAGTTAGGTGTCGTATTAATAATAATCATTCTTGGCGTAAGCGCCACTGCTCAACTGCAACTTTTTGTTTCCGTTCAAGGAAATGATCATGCAACAGGAACCTTGGCTCACCCATTGTTAACGTTAAGTAAGGCTGTTCAAATTGCGCAACAGTCCACTGCAAAAAAAATTACGATCTTCCTAAGGAAAGGCACTTATTATCCCGATTCTACTATTGTTATAGAATCAAAAAAACTTAATAATAAAATTATCCAGATTTCAGGTTATAAAAGGGAATTAGTTACCATAAGTGGGGCAAAAAAAATTCCAGTGAGATGGAACCTTTATAATGGGAGTATCTACCGCTCAAACATTGATATAAGTTTTGAGCCCGATGCTTTGTTTATAAACGGAGCGCAACGGCCAATGGCCAGGTATCCAAATTACGATAGTAACGCCCGGGTGTTTAACGGAGTAGCCAATGATGCAATAAGCGATGAAAGAGTTAAGCGCTGGAAGAATCCTGCAGGTGGATTTTTTCATGCGCTGCATAACGGTGAATGGGGAAGTTTTCATTATCAAATTACAGGAAAAGATAGCCTTGGTAAATTGATGATGATAGGAGGCTGGCAGAACAATCGCCCCGCTCCGCTACATGATGAATTTCGTTTTGTGGAAAATATTTTTGAAGAACTGGATTCCCCCGGAGAATGGTATTATAACGGCTATGAAAGAATGCTTTATTATTTTCCATTGAGTACTGCTGATTTGCAGGAGGGTAACGTTGAGTTATCCTGTCTGAAGTCGGTGATTCATTTATCGGGAAGCAAACAAAATCCATTAAAGAATATCCGTATCAGCAATATTCATTTTGAGCATACCAGGAGATTATTAATGGAGCAACATGAACCCTTATTGCGAAGTGATTGGAGGGTAAATCGTGGCGGTGCAATAATAATGGAAGGAACGGAAAACTGTTCTATCGATAGTTGTAAATTTTCACAGTTGGGGGCAACCGCTATTATGGTAAGCGGCTATAATAAAGGGGTTAGGATTAGTAATAATTTGATAAGGAAGATTGGCGGAAGCGGTATTTGTTTTATTGGCGATATAACTGCCGTTCGCTCGCCTGCTTTTAGCTATGAAGAATTTTTGCCCTATGAAACTACTGATAAAACGCCCGGCCCTAAGAACAATTTGTTTCCGCAGCACTGCGTTGCCGATAATAATTTAATTCATGATATTGGAGGTATAGAAAAGCAGGCAACTGGTGTCGAAATTTCTATGTCGCAGAATATACTGGTAAGGCATAATACGATTTACAACACGCCCCGTGCGGGAATCAATATTGGCGACGGAACCTGGGGAGGGCATGTTATTGAATACAATGATGTATTTAACACGGTACGGGAAACCGGCGATCATGGCGCATTTAATTCGTGGGGTAGAGACCGGTATTGGAACGCCAATAGAAAGTATATGGATAGTATAGTTGCGGTGCATCCCGAAATGATTTTACTGGATGCTCAAGCCACTACCGTCATCCGCAACAATCGTTTTCGATGCGATCATGGTTGGGATATTGACCTCGACGATGGTTCGTCAAATTATCATATCTACAATAATATTTGTTTGAATGGCGGATTAAAGTTGCGGGAAGGATTTGATAGGATCGTGGAGAATAATATTATTATCAACAATTCTTTTCACCCGCATGTGTGGTTTAAAAAGAGTGGAGATGTATTCAGGTATAATATTATTACCCGAAAGTATTATCCCATTGCAGTCCCCTATTGGGGAAAGGAAATTGATTATAATTTTTTCCCCGATTCCGCAGCACTGAATGATGCCCGTAAAAATAATACCGATAAAAATAGTGGTTATGGAGACCCTGGTTTTATAAAAGCAGCTACTGGTAATTACCAGGTACAAAAGAACAGTCTGGCACTGGCAATTGGTTTTAAAAATATTGAACTGGATAATTTTGGGGTACTTAATCAAAAATTAAAAGCCATGGCGCAGAAGGTTGCGATACCTCCTTTGATATTGCCATTAACAAAGTTCGATACAAAGTCCCCTCCGATAGAATGGCTTGATGCGGTGTTGCGAAATGTAACCGGAGTGGAAGATAAGTCTGCTTACGGATTGTCATCCGGTTCAGGAGTTATTGTTGTTTCAATAAACGAAAGCATTCAACCTTCAGGGTTACAAACAAAAGATGTCATTACAGCAGTAGAAGGAAAACCTATTAAGGATATATTTGAATTGATGAACCACTACCAATCGGTAAACTGGACCGGCCAAATGAATGTAACGTTACTAAGAAATCAGCAGGAAACGATAATTTCGCTGAAACTCAAATGAGCAAACCGATTCATGCAAGGTTATTAATTACTGTTTTCAATTTATTTTCAACATGCATAATGACTTTAATAAAAGATGATCGCCTTAACTGAAAGATTGACAATCATGAAAAAGCTGGTGCTCGGT
>JBJXDV010000149.1:0-21720 GCA_046153465.1 Chitinophagaceae bacterium | reverse complement strand
ACCCTATGGATGTACGTTATAATGTAATCAACTGGGTACATCGTTCTACCCGTGGATGGAGCTATGGATCTTCGGTGGTTGATCCGCGAACGGGTGAAATTATTAAAGGCCATGTATCGTTAGGTTCTCTTAGAGTGAGACAGGACTATCTAATTGCCCAGGGTCTGTTAGCGCCTTTTGAAACAGGAATTCCTGCCAATGATAAGATGCTAAAAATGGCGCTTGAACGACTGAAACAGTTATCTGCCCATGAAGTGGGTCATACGCTTGGGTTAATGCATAATTATGCGTCCAGCGTAAACAATCGTGCCAGCGTAATGGATTATCCGCATCCGTTGGTTCAACTGAATGCTTTCGGAGAGATCGATTTGACAAATGCCTATGATAATAAAATTGGTGAGTGGGATAAAGTAGCGATTGCATGGGGTTACCAGGATTTCGCAAATGAAACAAATGAAAAGGAAGCATTAAATAAAATACTTACAGATGCTACAAAAAAGGGCCTGCAATTTATAAGCGATCGTGATGCCCGAGCACCGGGGGGAATGCATCCACAGGCACATTTATGGGATAATGGAAAAAGTGCGTTGGATGAACTCAGAGAAGTTATGAAAGTGCGGGCAAAGGCATTGCAACATTTCAGCGAAAACAATATAAAACCTGGAATGCCCATGGCATTATTAGAAGATGCCTTAGTACCCGTGTATTTTTATCATCGTTATCAAATTGAAGCCTTAACAAAATGGATTGGTGGTATGAATTACACTTATTCATTAAGAGGAGATGGTCAATTGGTAACAGCACCCTTAACTAAACTTGAACAGTCATCGGCCCTGAAAGCAATTATAGACTGTATAAATCCTGATGTGCTGGAACTGCCTGAGCGCATTGTTAAGATAATACCACCAAGGCCCGCAGGCTATGATTTTACCCGTGAGTTATTTAAAAAAAGAACCGGTTTTTCTTTTGATGCACTTTCTCCGGCAGAAACTGCCGTTGATCTGCCACTCTCTTTTTTATTTAATAGCGAACGATTAAGCAGGTTGGCTCAAAATGGAGCAACGGGCGGGTTTAGTATTTCAGATATGCTCAATCAATTAATCAATGCAACGTGGAAAACAACAAAACTGGAAGGAACCAGGAAATTAATTCAACTGCAAACGGAACAGGTATTACTTACTTATTTACTTTCTTCTTCTGTTGACGAAAATAATTCCTTTATTGCAAAAGCCGCTATTCAAAAAGCATTAATGGATTTAAAAGCATTTATTGAAAAGCAAAAGCAAACAACTGCTGATAATTTATACGCCGGGCATTTAATGGTAGCACTGGAAAGAATGAAAGCTCCGGAAAAGGCAAAGCCAACGATGCATGCCGCAATTCCTCCCGGAGCGCCGATTGGATGTGATTGGTAGAATCATCAATTCTTTAAATAGAACGGCTGTTTGATTTATAGTCAGATAATCTAATCTGGTATTGTTTGAATAAATGAATAGAGATTAAATACCCCTTGCTTTAATTGAGATTCAATTTTTTCTTTCAATAATCGTTTATCAATATCTTTCATTCGCTTCGATTGAATAAGTTGATAGGCTCTTTCTGTTAATAACCATGCTTTTTGTTGTGGGTCCTGGTGCAATAGAAGATGTGCTGAAATTGCTTCCCATAATTCTGTTATTCCTTTTTTTTGTGAAGCAACTGTTTTTATAACCGCTATTTCTTCCTCTTGTTTATTAAAGGCAGGTGCCAGCATCAATCGAAGATTTTTTACGAAAAGAGCTGATTCAGGTCGGTCGCTTTTGTTTACTACAAATACATCGGCTATTTCCATCAGTCCGGCTTTCATCGTTTGTACTTCATCACCGGCTTCTGGAACCAGCACTACTACCGTTGTATCTGCCAGGCCGGCAATTTCAATTTCACTTTGCCCAACACCAACAGTTTCTACAATTATATAATCAAAAACAGAAGCCTTTAATAATTCAGTAATCTCAATAATTTTTGGATGTAATCCTCCCAGCGATCCTCTTGTGGCTAGCGATCTAATAAAAACATTCGGATGATTGTACCATTCACTCATGCGTATGCGATCTCCTAACAATGAACCCAGGTTAAACGGAGAGGATGGATCAATACACAGAATAGCAATCTTCTTCTTATTTTTTACCAATTCCTCAATGAGCGCATCTACAAGAGTGCTTTTGCCAGCACCGGGTGGTCCCGTAATTCCAATGATAGGTATTTGTTGGTGGGGTAACGATTGAAGCAGTTCTTCATAACCTTTAAATTCATTTTCAACCAGTGAAATTCCACGGGCTATTGCTTTTTCTTCTCCCTGCTCAATTTGTTCTAACAAAGTGGACCACATGACCAACGTATAAAATAGTTACCGAATGTAATATATGTTTATGAACTTTTTCTATTTAAGCCTTTCCAGAAATTGCTCTAAAATTAGCGAACCCATTTTTAATGAATGCGATAATTACGGAAATCAAATAAACGGATGCCTGTCTTTTTTTCAAACCAGTAAAGAAATTTTTCTTTGAAGGAAAATTTCTTTTGGGTTATATCCAGATCTACCTGCCAGTTTTTTTCTGCTACCCGTTGCTGCATTATCAACGGGTGTGTTCCATTAAATTTTTGCAATGAATCAAAATCAGAAAAATCAAAAACCTCCTGTGTACCGATGGCATCTTTCCATTGTTGCTGATCGCTCCAAAACTCACCTGTATTTTTTTGCTTGTTCAGCATTTGACGGGGGCTTTTTACCCATCCATAATGATATATTGTAGCGTCGATTTGTTTTACTAATAATTTTTTGCCTTGCTTGCGAAATCCTTGTGCATCTTTATAAGAAGAAATATTTTTATCGTTTCGAATTATTCTCACTTCTTTATGATACCATCTCCGGCTATCGCCTATATAATCATATGTACCGTAAAAATGTAAATAATTAAAGAGAAGCCCTTCTACATTCCTATCCTCTTTATATTTTTCAGCGGCTGCGCGTATAGGCGAATAGTATTGTTCATGTACAACTTCATCGGCCTGTATGTAAAAAGCCCAATCGCTATCTGCAGAAATATATTCAAAAGCCTTATTTGTTTCAACCGCTAATATTGAACCACCCGTATTTATAGAAGGATCCCAAACGGAATGTACAATTCTTATTTTAGGGGAAGAGATGCTTTCTATCAAAGATGCCGTATCATCATCACTATCACCCAGGGCAATAATCATTTCATCTACCACCGGTAAAATGGAAAGAATTGCTTCTTTGATTGGGTAATCATTTTTTATTGCATTCTTTATAATTGTAAAACCGGATATTTTCATTGATTATTTTTAAGGATTTCTAGTATACCTATCTGATCCGTTAGTAGTTCTGGTCGCTTTCGTTTTAATTGTTTGTTGGAGGATATGATCATTTTGGGAAAGTGCATTTCGATCTGCTTCCTTATGCCAAAGATGAAAAGCCACACCTCTTAATTTGAAAAATACTCGTTTCACCCCGCTATTGTAAAAACGAAATACCAGGTCAGTATCTTCCCTGCCCCAACCCTTATACTCTTCGTTGTATCCATTTACGGATAAAAAATCTTTTTTCCAGTAACTGATATTGCAACCGCGAATATTATATGCATTGGTTGTTTTTATAAGAAAGGAAAGTAGCTTCCCTAATGTGGAGGAATGAATACCGTTGAATGAATTGCTGATTCCTTTTTTGAAAACATGAAGATGAATATTTTTTTTATGAAGCGTTTGTTCCGATATTACTTTATCAAGAATTACACGGCTGCCGCCAATAAAATGACCCGGTTTCGCCGCATTAATATGATCGTTTACAAAACTTGGATGTAATATAAGATCGCCATCTACCTGTATAATATATTCGCTTTTTGCAGCTACAATTGCTTTGTTGCGTATTTGAGCAAGTTTAAATCCTTCATCAGCATGCCAAATATGTTGCATAGGAACCATGGTTCTGGAACGGAAACGATCAATCATTTCTTTGGTAGCTGAGGTGGAGCCATCATCGGCAATAACAATTTCATCGGGCATTTTTTTCTGCCCCAAAACACTCAACAGGCATAATTCTAATGCCTCTGGCCAATTGTAAGTGGCAATTACTAATGATGTGGAAGGTGATGTTTGTTGCATCTGGATGCAAAGGTGCACAATGTAAGGCGGTGGAAAAAATTTACGCTTGCAATAGTTTGCCACTGTAAATTTGCGGATAAACCTGTTTTCGAAATTTAGCATGACTAATTTTATTCCCATATTTCCGCTAGGCATTGTAGTTTATCCAGGTGAAAAACTTCACCTTCATATTTTTGAACCCAGGTATAAACAATTAATTAATGATTGTAAAGAAAGCGGTAAACCGTTTGGCATACCTACGGTAGTGAATAATAGAATGAATGAAATGGGAACACTGGTAGAATTAAAAGAAATTGTTCAAACCTATGATAATGGCGAAATGGATATCAGAACGGCTGGTTTAAAAATATTCAGGGTCCTTGAAATCATTAAGGATGTTCCGGATAAATTATATGGAGGCGCTATTGTAAATTATCCGGATAATGAGGAAGAAGCGGGTAATTTGGAATTAATGCAAAAAGTAGTAAAGGGAGTTAAGCAACTGCACCGCTTATTAAACATTAGTAAAGATTTTAAAAAAACTGAAAGCGAATTGCGATCCTATGATGTGGCACATCATGCAGGACTTTCACTCGAAGAGGAATATGAATTTTTGGCTCTTTTAAAGGAACTTCAGCGCCAGGAATATTTAAAACGACACCTGCAAAAAGTGTTACCCATGCTTATGGAAATGGAGCGCCTTAAAGACAAAGTAAAACTTAACGGTCATTTTAGAAATCTATCGGCTTTTGACTTGGATGTGTAATTTCGTTTTCGAAGGAGGGCTCAATTTAATTTTTCAAATCGTTTTATTTTGGTTCAAACAACACTTTGTTTCGATTTTGGTAACACCCGGTTAAAATGTGCGGTATTTAATGGGCGTGATTTGCAGGAAGTAGTGGTAATGGAAAATGATAGTACCGAAACAATTACCCAATTGGTTTCTAAATATAAACCCAGTAAGTCATTAATTTCTTCTGTAATTGAACACAATCAGGATGCTGAAACAATTCTTCAACAAACAACAAAATTTCATAAACTCAATCATCACTCGAAAATTCCAATAACTACACCCGTTGGAAAACCTGAAACCATTGGCGCAGATCGGTTAGGCCTTGTAGTGGCGGCTGTTGATCTCTTTCCAAAAAAAAATAACCTGGTAATTGGATTAGGAACGGCAATAACCTACAATTTTATTAATAAATACCATGAGTTTTTAGGGGGTGGTATATCGCCGGGAATGGAAATGCGGTTCAAAAGCCTTCATCATTTTACTGCCTTATTGCCCATGGTAGAAAAAGACTGGAATTTCCCCCTGGTAGGTTACGATACAACAACAAACATACTTAGTGGGGTAATATTGGGAATGGCTAAGGAAATTGATGGTATAATTGATGCATATGCCGAAAAGTATGGGAACTTTAACGTGCTGTTAACCGGGGGGGATGCACCCTATTTTGTCTATCATTTGAAAAACAAGATATTTGCAGACCCTAATTTAATTTATAAAGGCTTGTATGCAATCAGCGAGGTTAATAATGTATAAGAAAATCAATGTGTTAGCTACGATATTGGTAGGTGTTTGTTCAATTGGGCAGGCTCAAAATATCAACTCCCCCTACTCCAGGTACGGTTTGGGAGATATAGTTCCGAGTCAAAATATATTAACCCGTGGCATGGGGGGCATAGGAACCGCGTATTACGATTTTAATTCAGTTAATTTTTTGAACCCGGCATCCTATGGCCGTTTACAATATGTAACGTTAGATTTTGGAGCGGAGATTGATAATCTTACAACCCGTGCGTTAAACCCAGTTCGAAAATTTTCAACGGCAAGCCCCATTGTATCTTATATAAACGTTGGCATTCCATTGAAAATAAAAAAGAAACCAATTTTAGGATTGGTATTTGGACTTCGGCCTGTCTCTCGCATTAACTATAAGATATTGCGCAACGAAAGAATTACCAGTGGCACGCTAAATGATAGTGTTGCTACCTTGTTTGAAGGTACCGGAGGTTCTCAACAGGTATTTCTAGGAACAGGTTACCGGATTGGAAACTTTACTGCGGGTGTCAATGCGGGTTATCTTTTTGGTTCAAAGGATTTTACTTCACGTCGTATTTTTTTAAATGATACCGTACAATATTATAAATCGAATAGTGAAACTAAAACAAACTATAACGGCTTCTTCCTAAATGCAGGACTTCAATATACAGCAACATTAAGTAAGAGTCTGTTTTTACGAATGGGTGTGCAGGGAAGCTGGCAACAGAAATTAAAAGGTACCCAGGATGTCTTGCGTCAAACATTTGACTTCGACGCAAACAGTGCCACATTTCAGATTGACAGTGTATTTGCGGAAAACGATGTGAAAGGAACTATTACTACGCCTGCTTCGTATAGTGCCGGAATTATTTTGGATAATGCCGGACGATGGTTGATAGGGTTAGATTACAGTACTACCAAATGGTCCAACTATAAATTCTACAATGAAAAGGATCCTGTTCAGGATAGCTGGGAATTGAGATTGGGCGGGCAGCTATCTCCTTCTTCGGAAGGAAAAAATTATTGGAACTTTGTATCTTATAGAACAGGGTTTTCTTATGGAAAAGATTATGTAAACGTAGGAAGCAAATTGCCTAAATGGACATTGAGTGTTGGTGCTGGTTTTCCTTTACGAAAAGTAGCCTATACAAATCAGTTTTCGGTTATCAATACTTCATTAGAATTTGGCCAGCGTGGAAATAAAAGTAATAGTGTTCGCGAAAGCTTTTTTCGTGTATCCATTGGCTTTTCGATGAGCGACCTATGGTTCATTAAACGCAAGTATGACTAAGAATGTGGGTTAAGAAATTCAAATATTTTTTTAGATTAGCAGCTTTCACCGGAAGCTGTTTTTTTATGGTTGCCTGCGAGAATGACCTGGGTAAAGTGGATGATCTGTACAGAAAAAAAACAGCAGTAGAAGAGGCCATTCAAATAGAAAGTTACCTTAGCCAGGAAGGAAAAGTAAAAGCCAAACTAACGGCACCGTATATGAAAAGGTATATGGCTGATTCGCCTTACGTGGAATTTCCAAAAACATTGCATGTAGATTTTTATAACGACTCCCTTCAAATTGAAAGTACACTGGATGCCCGCTATGCACGGCAGTGGGAAATTGACCGAAAGGTATTATTAAGGGACAGCGTAGTAATCATAAATAAAATAAAAGGAGACACACTTCGTGCTCCTGAATTGTGGTGGGATCAAAATAAACAGGAGTTTTATACAGATAAACCTTGTAATATCCTTCAACGAACAGGATATACCTATGCAAAATATGGCCTTCGTGCAAAACAGGATTTTAGTGAATACTGGCTATTTGGGTCTTCGGGTTTAAGGGAAGTACCCGCTGATGGAATTCCTCAATGAGTTTATCTGGTCTGTGGTTTATGGTTTTTCGTTCTTCTATCCTAAAAACTTTCCTGTCTAATTTATGTTTCCTATAATGGAAATACTAATGTATTTGTTATTTAGTGACAGTTGAATTTATCGGCAACTTGCCTCTCCGTAACTATAAACAACAAACAATAAACTAGAAACTTTCAACTTTCCTAACTTTACACTTCATTTACAATATTTAATTTATATGGACTACAGACGTCTCGGCCGTTCCGGCTTACAGGTGAGTGTTTTATCCTTTGGAAGTTGGGTTACCTTTCACAAACAAATTGATGATAGTATTGCTGACGAACTTATGGGCATCGCTTATGAACAGGGCATTAATTTTTTTGATAACGCTGAAACCTATGCGCTGGGGGAAAGTGAAAAAATGATGGGTAGGGTATTAAAAAAGAAAAATTGGGATCGTACTTCTTATATCGTTTCTTCCAAGGCTTTTTTTGGATGGAGAGGAAAAGATAATAAACCCAATCAAACCGGTTTAAGCCGCAAGCATTTGTTTGAAGCCTGCAACGAGGCTCTTCAACGTTTGCAGCTAGAATATCTCGATCTTTATTTTTGTCATAGACCCGATACTTCTGTTCCCATTGAAGAAGTAGTATGGACCATGCATAACCTAATTTTGCAGGAAAAAATTTTGTATTGGGGAACCAGCCAATGGAGTGCTGCAGAAATTATGGAGGCTCATCGGGTAGCACAGCAATATGGATTGATTGGCCCTGTTATGGAACAACCGCAGTATAATATGTTCGAACGATTTAAAATGGAACAAGATTATCTACCGGTGTTTAACAACGTAGGAATGGGTACTACCATCTGGAGTCCGTTGGCCGCAGGTTTTTTAACAGGGAAATACCTGGATGGTATACCAGAAGGATCAAGATTAGATATAAAAGGATTTGATTGGTTGAAGGACCGCTGGATACAAGAAGATAAAATTAAAAAATTAAGAAAGCTGGTAGCGATGGCAGAAAAATTAGGAGTAAGTATGGCTTCTCTTGCCATTGCCTGGACAATCAATAATCCAAATGTAAGCACAGCTATATTGGGTGCTACCAGGAAAGAGCAGTTGTATGATAATTTGAAAGCATTGGAAGTATTGCCAAAATTATCGACAGATGTGCTTGAGAAAATTGAAAAAATATTGATGAATAAGCCGGTAATGGATCTTTCCTGATTTTTTACCGCAGAGGCGGGGAGACGCAGAGAGAATGATTTGTTCTTGTTCAATACCTGTGAATAGTTGATTAATAAATGCATTTTTATTTTTTATATTTTTTTACCGCAGGAGACGCGGAGAGAATGATTTGTTCTTGTGCAATACTTGTGAATTTTTGATTAATGAATGCGTTAATATTTTTTACCGTGAAGAGCTGAAGACACGGAGGAATTGATTTGTTCATGTTCAGCGCCTCTCTGTCTCTGCGGTTAGTTGTTTGGAATTTTCCGTCAGGAAATTTTTATATGAAAATTTTACTAATTGTTTGTTGCTTCACGATCGCTACTAATTTCGTTATTGGGCAAATTAACCGTCCGTTTTTTAGTATTGAGATTGACAAGACTATTTTCATTGCTTCAAACGAACGCGGATTATTAAACAACAAACTTTCTTACGAAATACAACCCCAAAAAAATCAAAATTTATTTAGCGAGATCGTCCTCAAAAATATTTCATCAGATACATTAGTAATAAGAAACCTCGTTCCCTTTGGAACAACTCCCGATCATGTGTATATAACCGGAATTGGTGAGCATGAACTTAGTCGTTCTCACTTATTTATCCCTGGTAGGTTGCCGGTTAACGTTATATGTCCCGATAACGCCTGGGAACTTGGATTTTCCTGCCTTGAAAACATTAGCGGGAAAAATACAGTTGCATTAACACGGAGAGATCGGAACAGCATTCAAAAAGGGCAGCGGCGTCGATTTGAAACGGTATTGTTTCCAGGCGGCTCCGTAAACTATCGGCGATGGATTGAAGAATACGATGGTAATTGGCAGGAGGGGTTGCGAATTGTTTTCCAGCAAAATTTATTATACGATACTACTTTCTTTGATAGTAAATTGTATGAACGCAAGGACCTTCAATGGATCAGGCATAGTTATATAATACATTTACTACAGGCATGGGATAAATTCTTTTACAATGGAGTGGCTAAACAATATTCAATTCTCGATTTTATCCAACGAGGGAAAAAATTATATGGTGGCGATGAAGTAGTTGGTATCTGGCCCACCTGGCCATCTTTGGGATTGGATCAACGAAATCAATTCGATTTGTTTCGTGATTTGCCCGGGGGAACCAGGCAATTGGAAAAATTATCGGTTCAACTAAAGAAGCAGGCTACCCGTTTTTTTATTTGTTACAATCCCTGGGACGAAAGCACCCGAAGCGAAGGTCATCTGGCAGGGTTAGGAGCCCTTATTAAGGAAACCAAAGCAGATGGAGTTGTATTGGATACAAGAGGAGCTTCGAGTAAGGAGCTACAGCAAGCAGCTGATAAAGTTCGTAGCGGTGTAATTATGTACAGCGAAGGAATGGCCGTACCTAAAGATATGCCAGGTATTGTTGCAGGAAGAGTTCATAACGCCCTATACTACCCGCCAATGCTTAACCTCAACAAATTTATTAAGCCATCCTTTGCTATTTTTCGGGTGGCTGAGTTGTATAAAGAACCCATACAAAGAGAATTGGCAACTTCTTTTTTTAATGGATATGGTACAGAAATTAATATGTTTGCCCCCGGTCAGCCCGATTGGGTAGAAGAGCAATACAAATACCTGGGAAGAACTTCCCGAATACTAAGAGAGCATACCATCAATTTTACAAGCGGCAAGTATACTCCCTTGATTTCAACCACTGCCGATAGTATTTGGGTAAATGAATGGAAGCAGGAAGATAAAACGATTTATACGATTTACAGTATTCTACCGCAGGGATATCATGGAAAATTATTTTCTGTTCAACCATCAAAAAATTATCATTATGTTGATCTATGGCACCATAAATTATTAGTACCGGAAAAAGATAACAACGATTGGATGGTGGAAGCAACTACCGAATCTTTTCATCATCGATGGCTGGGCACCAACAACGAAGGAGAAGTAGATTGTATTGCGAAACTTCCTGTATTACTACAGGCAACCCTAAACGGCGATATACTTACTTTGAATGCTGAAAAAGGGAACCGTATCAGGATATGGCCCGGGCAACCAGATTACAATAAGCTGCCCCTTGAATTAACTATCGGCAAAAAAAACATTTCTCTATTTGAGAAATTTGGAGCATTTGAAGGTGATTTTATCATTCAGTTATTTGACAATGATATTTTAATCGACGAAACAATTATTACGATAAAAGCAGGTACAGCTCGCCGTATATCGAACTTGCCGAATACAACAAAAATTCAAATTGATGTTTCGAAAAACATTCCTGCAGACATGGTTTTGATTCCCTCAGGGAAATTTACTTTTAAGGAAAGCCATGGCGATGAATTTATTCCTTATCCAACTCAAGACGTTGATAGCACCTTTTCTATCGAACCATTTCTTATGGATAAATTTCCGGTTACCAATGGGCAGTTTCTCCAATTTTTAAAAGCCACAAAGTACAGGCCCGCTGATCCATCTAATTTTTTAAAACATTGGGTAAATGGATCTATTAAGAAAGGAGAAGAAAAATTTCCGGTGGTATATATAAGTTATGAAGATGCGCAAGCTTATGCTAAATGGAAACAGAAGCGTTTGCCAACAGAACTGGAATGGCAATACGCTGCACAAACTGAATCATTAAATGAATGGCCGTGGAAACAAACCAATCCAGTTCAAAGAAAAGAGGAAGTAGTCAATGAAACGTTGACGGTTACATCCATCGAAGGAATTGATTCCACGGTATGTAATTTGGGAGATGGAAAATTATATTCGGTAGGAAACTATCCAAAAGGTACTAATCCATTTGGCTTACAGGACCTGGTGGGATGCGTGTGGCAACTTACGAATGATATCTATTATAATGGAAGCTACAGGTATATTGTATTGAAAGGTGGCTCCTATTTTAAACCATCTTCCAGTTGGTGGTACGTACAAAGCGGTCCGCGTGAATTGCATTACCGCCAATTTTTATTAAGAGTATCGCAGGGTTTTGAACGAAATGGAACAGTAGGATTTCGTTGTGTAAGATGATGAATTGATTGCACGCGATCAAAAAAAAATAATGGAAATCTATAGAAGTAGAGTAGATAAAATTGCTCCATATTGTTATTCAGTTGAAGAGTGCGACGCAACAGGAGTTTAATTGTCGCAATTCTGCCTGGCCAAAAAATTTCATTTATTTACTCATCCCTTTGATCCATTCGCTTATCAGTGCCACTCCTTCTTTGTGAATTTGTTCCCTGCCAATTTCGGGCATTGAAATACCCGGGTCGGTACTCGTCATTCTAAAAATAAGAATTGATTTATGAGGGTTACCCGGTTCTATATCGTACTTCAGATCCCCACTGCCACGGCCAGCTGCAACCGGTGTTTTATTAATACCCAGCGCCGTTAAATTATTATTATGGATATCGAGAAATAATCCGGATGTATTCGCCGGTCCCTTGGAGTTATGACAAAATCCGCAGTTAATATCAAGATAGGCTCTCGCTTTAGATTCTGCTGAGGCTTGTTTGTCTAACCAGTTAGCGTTGGAAGGAATAGTTGTTGAAGGAAGATCAATCATATTATTTTTTGCCCAATACGCAAGTTGGTTTTGTGCACCCTCCGGATAGTTTACCATTCCATTCAGGTGCCTTGCCGATAGACCAATTGGAAGCAATGTATTTCCCTGCGCGTGGCAACCCTTGCATTGATTTTGATTGGGTATTATGTAGGGGGCTGTAATTTTTTTCCCTTTACTATCTATATAGCTCACCGTTATAGCATCTCCGATGGGATCAAATACCGCTTCTGTTTGTTCCTGGTTCCAGATATATTGATAAGTGGCCCAACCATCCTCCCGGTTTACAAGTAAACGTGTTTCAATAATTTTTCTTCCTTTTTCGGGTTTACGAAAATCAGTATAGTAAAAAAAATTCTTAATAAGTACGGTTCCTGTTGGCATGGAGAAAACTGCGCTGTCGTTGTAAGCGATCTTTGAATTCGCCGGCAATTTTATGAATCTTAATTTCTCTGCATAATTACTAAACAAAGGGGTATTCAATTCGTAAGGAAGAATTCCTGCGACGGGGTTTAATTCCTTTAAGTTACCAGTAAAGAAATTGTAAGCCGACAAATTTTCATGAAACTCAAATCCATTTTCTTTATGGTTGTACCGAAAAGATTGGCTCAATACAATGATTGATATCAACAAGATTAGAATCTTAAATGATTTCATATTTAATCGGGTCGTTTAATGATTGCGGGTTCTATTAATGGCAGACTACAATCGTAACGGGAGGCATCTCTTGAAATTTTCTTAAACTTGTTAGCAGCATCCATATTTGCAAAAGTCATATTGGTGTTATTGCGAATGCAAATTTTAGGTGAATTGTTTGGATCCACAATTCCATCATAAATGATATGAGGTACTTTTTTGCCAAACTTCAATTTGAATCGATACAGTTTGCCCATTCTTCCTTTCATGGTTGCCCGCACATTTGGTCTTTCGTATAAGTTGTCGTGAATATTAATTAAGGTAGGATAGGGATAATAGCTGGAGTCTTTAATGGGATTCTCACTTATATAATAACTTACGATTGCAGTTCCGGTAGTAATATTATTAAGAATTTTATTTCCAAATATTTCTACATTATTAGTTGCCATAATCATTATTCCGGTTCCCAATGGTACTTTACCAACAATATTTCCTTTAGGGGCAAAATTTTCGTGGTTATTATCGTGAACATGATTGTTAAATAAACGAACATACCCTCCTTTTTTCTGAATCAGGTCAGGTAAATCAAAAACTAATAAACCTCCGGTATTGTTCGTTGCCTCATTATTGAAAACATCTGCGTGTGTGGAATTTTCAATTTCAATACCCGCAACATTTTCATAGGCTTTGGAGTTGCGTACAATAATATGATTACTTTGTCCTACATAAATGCCAGCATCACTTGCACCCCTGGCCTCACAACCATCTATCAATACATTGTTGCATTGTACAGGGTAGATGCCATAACCGCCATTCTTACTATTTGCGCCGCGGGTCCATTCGATTTTTACATTGCTAAAAGAAATACCATCTACTAATTGCGTTTTAATTCCATCACCTTTTGTATCCTGAACGGTTAGATCTTTAATTTGAATGTTTGCTCCATTGGTAATTTTAATACCTTCTGCCCCAGAAAGCTGGTTGTTGAAATTGAGAAAGGTTTTATCCATTCCCATTCCTTTAATGGTAATATTATTTTTTCCATCCAACCAAAGACTTATCGTTAACTGAAAATTGCCCTCCGGTAATTCTATAACCGTTCCATTTTGAGCTGTAATAAAAAGTGTTTGAAATTTTTTCTGAATATCGGGTTGGGCAACACTGGCAAAATAAAACCCTGAAAAAAGGAGTATAAAAAATAGTCGCATAATATCAGTTGAGTCCCGAATGTACTAATTCTGAAACTATTGTTTAGTTTGATTGTAAAATCAAGGGTAAAAACGAAAAACCCTGAAGCAAGCTTCAGGATTTTTCAAAACGTTTTGTACGAAACCTTAACAACATAACTTGGCCATCAATAGGTACAAATTTTAACGTTCTTCAGGACTTGGATTTTGAATGGACTTGGATTTTTTTGTTTGATTAAAAGATTCTGGAACGGTTTGGTTTGTTCTGGACATTGGTTTTTTAGAACTGGTTTTTTCATGGATTTGGTCTCGGTCTTTCTGGATATTGGTTTGGTCTTTCCGGATATTGAATATGTTCCTCGAATCAATCAATTAACATTACAAACATACCCGATCGCTAAGCCCGATGCAAGAGCGCTATTCCTTGATTTAACAGTTTCGTATTTTACCGGGGCGCTAGTAAAATTACGTAGTGGTGATTTGGTATAAATACTTAATTATTTTTATAGCCCTGCGAAAGCCACTATATTTATACCTAATCAGAAAATTCAATTAACCATAAACCTTATTTGCGATGATGTTTAAAGATAAAGTAGTGTTAGTAACCGGGGGGTCCCGTGGAATTGGGAAAGCTATTGCTTTGCGTTTAGCAAAAGAAGGCGCACATTTAGCCATTGTTGGTAAAACTGCGGAACCGCATCCTAAATTAGAAGGAACTATACATACTGCTGCGGAGGAAATTGCCAAAGCAGGACCGGGTAATGTATTGCCAATTCAGGGTGATATTCGTTATGAAGAAAGTATTCAGCATATTGTAAAAACAACAGTGGATACCTTTGGTAGAATTGATATACTTATCAATAACGCAAGTGCGATTAATCTAACATCAACCGAACAAACTGAATATAAAAGATGGGATTTGATGCATTCGATAAATGTGCGTGGTACGTTTTTCATGAGTAAAGAGTGTTTGCCACATTTGAAGAAGGCACTTAATCCGCATATCTTAAATTTATCTCCCCCTCTGAATTTAGATCCTGCCTGGTTTGGGAAACACCTCGCTTATACCATGAGTAAATATGGAATGAGTATGGTAATATTTGGATTGGCTGAAGAATTAAAACAGCAACGTATAGCTGCCAATGCACTTTGGCCTAAAACAACAATTGCTACTGCCGCGGTTCAGAATTTATTAGGAGGTGATTTCTTAATTCAGCGCAGCCGCACAACGGAAATAGTTGCAGACGCTGCATTTCATATTTTGCAAAAACCATCTTTTGAATGCACCGGAAACTTCTTTATTGATGAAGAAGTGTTAAGGGCGCATGGCGAAACTGATTTTACAAAATATGCGGTGAACCCTGACCAGAAGCTGATGATGGATTTATTTATCTGAAAAATACAATCCAAAGAAACCAAAAGGAATTAACTTTTTAATTCATGATTATTATATTGAAGAATGATTGTTCGGTAGTTCACTTTATTTTTTATTTATAGTTTAGAACCTTTCCACACAACTACACCTTTCATTACAATATAGCTATCAAGCAACCCGGGAAATTTTATACGATTTATTTGTTCTATAAATCAAGTATTTTGTAGCACCAAACTAATTATTATGAAGAAGCAATTTCTTTCTATCTTTTTTTTCATTCTTTCCATTGCAGTTGTATCACAAAAAAAATCAATAACAAACCCTTTCGATAAAGTTAAGGGTCGAGCGCTGCAGGATATTCAGCAACACTACGAAGAATATAAAAAAACAGCCTTACAGATATGGGACTATGCTGAACTGGGTTATAAAGAAAAAAGCAGTTCAGCACTTTTACAAAAACTATTAGCTGATAATGGATTTATCGTGGATGCAGGAGTAGCAGATATCCCTACTGCTTTTGTTGCTACTTACGGAACGGGACAACCGGTAATTGGAATTTTGGCAGAATATGATGCCCTGCCTGGTTTATCGCAGGAGGCCATTCCGGAAAAAAAAGAAATCCCCGGTAGAATCGCAGGACATGGCTGTGGTCATCATTTATTTGGAACAGCCTCGGTGGCAGCAGGCATTGAAATAAAAAAACTAATGGAAGAGAAAAAATTTTCAGGGACTATAAAAGTATTTGGTTGCCCTGCAGAAGAAGGAGGAAGCGGAAAAGTATATATGGTGCGGGCGGGCTTGTTTAATAACGTTGATATCGCAATTCACTGGCATCCGGGTGATGGAAATAGTGTAACGATGACAAGTGCTTTGGCTAATTCTTCTGCAAAATTTCGTTTTCGGGGATTGTCGTCTCATGCGGCAGGTGCTCCCGACAAAGGTCGGTCGGCGTTAGATGCGGTAGAAGCAATGGACAATATGGTAAATATGATGCGCGAACATGTACCACAGGAAACGAGAATACATTATGTAATTACGAATGGTGGTAAGGCACCTAATGTAGTACCCGATTTTGCTGAAGTATATTATTATGTTCGTCATCCCAAACGTGATCAGGTAAAGTTAATTTTTGAACGTGTCGTGAAAGCTGCAAATGGCGCAGCAATGGGAACAGAAACAACGATGGAGTATGAAGTGATTGGAGGTACCCATGATTTGTTATTGAATAAAACATTAGCGGAAGCAATGCAAAAAAATTTACAGAAAACCGGTGGTGTAAAATATACGATGGAAGAAATAGAGTTCGCAAAAAAAATACAAGCTACGTTTAATTATAAGGCTCCTGGAATTAGTACTGCAGACAGTATAACTCCATTAAAAATAGAAATGGATGCCGGAGGCGGATCTACGGATGTTGGTGATGTTAGTTATGCGTTACCAACCGTTGGGATGCGCGGCGCAACCTGGGTACCTGGTACACCAGCGCATAGTTGGCAGGCAGTGGCCTGTGGTGGAACAGAAATTGGAACAAAGGGGATGATGGTTGCCGCCAAAACGATGGCATTAACGGCCATTGATTTATTTACCGATCCGGCACTAATCTTAAAAGCAAAGGAAGAATTTAAGAAAGCAAAAGGAGATTATAAGTATGAAGCGTTATTGGGTAACCGAAAACCCGCGTTGAATTATAGGGATTAGTTTAGCGGTAATTATCCTGTATTAGTTACTACGAGTAATATTTTTTTATTTGGCTTATAAATAAGTACGAAACGTTCTTGCGGAAAGAGCATCCTTTTTTATGATTCTACCCACGATACATCCCTACGGGCAATGAGTAATTTAATTGAAACCTATTCGAAATTCAATTTAAAAAATTAAAGAGTCCCGCAGCTGTATCTCGTCCTGTAAGGACGCATCGTGAACAGAAAGGTATTTTAAAAAATTTTTCGTTTCATAGAACTGATTCGTGCAAATTTAATAGCATTATTCGCTATGTGCAACAATTTTTAAAAATAGAAAATCCTTTTTGTTTTTATTTTATCCCTTAAGAAAAACTTATTCGAATCGCTGAAATTAATGATATGATTGATATCTTTTTGGAATGAGACAGTCTTATTGAACGTAATGCTATTTGTTTTATCATCTGCCTGTGAATTATTCCTATGGGGCAAAACAGCTTCTACAATTTTTCAGATAGTTTATGGAGTGCTTCTATTGCTTTTAACGCATCAGCTTTAGCTATAAAGATATGATCATGGAAATAAGCGGCTACTACATTACAACTGATTCCTTCATCGGCAAGTGCTTTTGAAAATGCCGCCGTTAATCCTACGGCTTCGAGCGCCGAATGTATACGAAGTGTTATCCATGAAGAAATATAGTGATAGGAAAGTTGGTGTGCGTCGGCATATTCTTTCCGAACAACTATTGTAACAGCTTCTTTTTCCCGGAAATAATAAAGTACGTCATTGAAAGGAATGGATTTATTTGTTTCCACCAAACAAAAAACATAGTCGCCTTCATTGAGAAAAGGTTCCATATTTCTGATTAAGGCTGATAGGTTTGTTTCTCCGTTCATGATTTTTTTTCTATACTTCTTATTAATCCAATTATAGAAACGATACACCAAATACCTTCTAAAATAATAAATGGCCAAAATGAAATAAGCCAGGATGCATAGCAGGCAAGTGCGGCCCCGGCCATATTCAGCAGGAAAAAAAGTTTACCATTACCTGGCAAAAATTTAAATGTATTGCAGAAATAGGCGATCAAAATAAGGCCAACACCAAGGGTGCCAATGCTATCATTGTAGTTCATGAAAATTATTTTGCCTCTGAAAAATTAATCAGGCCTTTTGTATAAATAGAACCTCTTTTCTCTGCAAAATAATCAGCAAATAAAGCCGTAAGCGCCATGATCACAAGTGTTAACCCCAAACCAGCCCAAAATTGGTGGTCAATTTTATTTCTGTAATACCAAAATAAAAATATACCAACAAGGGAAAGAATAATTTCAGTATACCGGTAGATCACAAAATTCTTCATCACTGTTTTCATTCGGGGAATTTCTATTTCTTTTAATTCGTCCGGATTCATATCGTATGCATAAACATTTCGGATTCGATCAGAATCGCAACGTTTGTATACAATGTATCCAACAACAGCCATCAACAAACCAATTGCCCACATTGAAATAGCGGCGCCCTTATAAAAATTTGTTTTCAATACAAAAAAGAAAATAAAGGCTAATGCGATGGCAATGATTCCAATTACAAGGAAGAGAAGGCTCTCTTGTTTTTCTGCAATAAAATATTTTTCAATATCCGTTTTGGTAAACATATAATAAAGATATTATTTTTTATCCTGTATCATTCGGGTAACCTGTACAATCCATTTCCGCGGTAAAAACCGATATCCTGTGGCCATTATTGAATTCATAAAACCATGCACCGCCACCGTTTTTCCGTTCATCATTGCTTTATATCCATATACTGCTACATCCATTGATGAAGGTAGATTTTTACCCTTTACCAATTTACTTTCCTCCATGGCAGCGGCCAACTGAAAACCACTTTCCGTGGCGCCCGGGCATAACGCTGTAACGGTAACCCCAGTGCCTTTTAATTCATTGGATATCGCTTCAGTAAAATGAAGTACATAAGCCTTGGTTGCGTAATAAACACTCATCGTTGGTCCGGGTTGAAAAGCTGCGGTTGACGCAACATTCATAATTTTTCCCGATTTTCTTTTTACCATTTGTGGCAAAAATAAATGAGTGAGCTGCGTGAGTGTGGTAATATTAAGGTTAATCATTTGTTCTTGTTTAGTCCAGTTACTTTCATGAAAAAAACCAAAGTCCCCAAAACCAGCATTATTAACGAGATAATCAACGACTACCCCATGTTGGTTGCACCAATCAAAAACCTCAACGGCCGATTGATTGCTGCTTAAATCTTTTACAAGCAAATGTACTTCCACTCCTGTTTGCCGAAGTACTTCGGCTAATGCTTCTAGTTTGGATTTGCTTCGTGCCACTAAAATAATGGAATGCTTTTGCTGAGCGAATACTTTAGCAAGTTCAAGACCTATACCCGAGGAGGCACCCGTAATTAAAACAGTTGACATATTTATTTATTATTAGAAGGCCAAAAATACACACAAAATGTTTTCAATAAACCTGTGAGTATAGTCTGAGCTTATAGATTTATTTTTTTTGTAAGTTTGCAGCATGTTAATCAATGAACTTTCAAGGGAAACGGGCATTTCTCCCCATACTATTCGGTATTATGAAAAGTATGGTTTAATTAAAGGTATGGGCAAAGAACATATTAAAACCAATAATTATTTCCATTATAGCGAAGAAACGATCAATAAGCTGGAACTGATCCGGGATGCCAAGCGTACAGGCTTTTCGCTTGCCGAGATTAAAAAACTCATTGATGCCTGGTATGGCAAACGAATTACTAAAGAAAAAAAACTTGCTATTTTGGATGTGAAAGTAAAATCTATTGACGAAAAAATTAATCAGCTAAAAGAGATGAAAAAATTAGTAGTAGAATTTAAGAAAGAAATAAACGAATTTGACTGCTAACGATTTTTATTTTTTTATTGCATTTATTATTTCTTCACTTAAGGGAGAAATTGAAGGATCGAAATAATTGGTAAGCACCCCCTGCTCGTCGATAATATACTTGCTGAAATTCCAGGAAGGCTCTTTTTGGTTCCATCCGTTATTCGAAGAATCAGATAGCCAATGAAAAATATTGTTTTGTGCAGGTGTTTTTATAACGCTACTTTTCTTCATTAAAGGAAAAGTAACACCAAAATTAACTTTACAGAATTGCGCAATTTCTTCATCAGTTCCCTTTTCCTGTTCTTTAAAATCATTGGCCGGAAATCCCAGTATTATCAGTTTGTCTTTAAATTTTTCATGCAGTTGCTGTAATTGCTCGTACTGATCTGTATAACCGCAATTACTGGCCGTATTTACAATTAAAACCTTTTTCCCTTTTAACTGACCGAAATCATATTCTTTGTCTGTATTAGAAGTTGTTTTCAGGCTATAAAAAGATACAGGTGGTGTTTTATGTTCGTTGGCCATTGACTTTGCATTAACCCCGGTAAGCTTTGTCCACCACATCAATGCAGGATAAATTGCCTTTAATACTTTTTGGCGATTAGTCATATTCGTTGAATTCCGATTTACAATAAACACATACCCGGTAAAGGTAAGTATCAACAGTACTAAAAAAATGGCTATACGTTTTAGTTTCTGCATATTATTATTTTTCTACCAAGGCGTTAGTACACAAAGAAATTGAATTTCTATTGAATTAATTCCACTTGTATTTTCCGATATAAGTCATTTTTTGTTAGATTGACACTGAAGTTTCCTAAAGTCACTTAGTGAACGTTGTATTTCTGTTGTCAAGCTATCTAATAAACAGTTTCAATAAACCCAGTTTTCCTTTCAATGGGGGATATTTTATGGCCGGATCAAACCAGGTAGGCGTTTTCATTACAGCTTTTTTATGTGTAAAGGTATCGAATGTAAATTTTCCATGATAAGCTCCCATACCACTTTGTCCCACTCCTCCAAATGGCAAATGATGATTCGAGAATTGCCAGGCCGCATTGTTTACACAACCTGCTCCAAATTGAATTTTTTCAATCCACTCCTGTTCCTTTTTTGCACTCGCTGTAAAAATGTAAAACGATAATGGGTTGGGATGCCTATTAATAATTTCAATGGCTTCATCGCCCGTAGTGAATGAAAATACCGGTAAAATTGGGCCAAAAATTTCTTCCTGCATTACGGGTGCATCCAGGGAAACATTTTCAAGAATGGTGGGAGCGATAAAAAGTGTATCGCGGCTTGTTTGTCCGCCCATAACAATGGTCCCCTGAGATAAATAACTTACAAGCTTATCAAATCTTTTTTGGTTGATAATTTTTCCATAGCCATACGCCGAAGCAGGATCGTTTGTATAAAATTTCGAAACAGATTCTTTAAGATATGATATCAATTTATCTTTTGCCGAAGCATGTACCAATAAATAATCGGGGCATACGCACATTTGTCCGGCATTGGTAAACTTACCCACTGCAATTCTTCTGGCAGCTACTTTTAAATCAGCATCTGCTTCTACAACACAGGGATCTTTCCCACCCAATTCTAGCGTTACGGGCACTAGGTCTTTAGCGGCCAATTGATAAATGGCTTT
>JBJXDV010000148.1:0-2511 GCA_046153465.1 Chitinophagaceae bacterium | reverse complement strand
CAGTAGTATCCAACGGTAGTTTAAATCCATTCAACCAGTTCCAGTTAAGGCCATCATACCCTTCAAACCTGCCACTATTATAACGAAGTGTGCCGGGGTTGCTGATACCAGTATTTCCCAAACGGATAGCACCATTTACATCCAGTTTTTGTAAGGGTACAGTTACGCCAATACCCACATTTTGTGCATGTAAAATAGCCGTAAATAAAATAAATGCACTTGCAATAAATAACCTTTTCATTTTGATAAATTTTACTCACCAAATCTATTCAATACACAAACCCTAAAAATCCCCCGTTTATGGGGTTTTTGTAAAAAGTGAGAAAGCAGAAGTTTGGACTAATTTTTTTATTGGCACAACTTGTCCCATTTTTTGTGAGATACGCTGCACTCATTAACCTGACGCTGCATACCTGCTCCAGTTAAAAATGGTTCGTGTGCCACGAACCAAGGCGGAGATTGGTTTGTCTTGTCCTAAAATAGGTTTACACAAAAAGTGTAAATATGGAATTACAAAATCAACTAATTGAGAGAAGAATTTACAGTTTAGCCTTACAGCATAAAATTTGTAAGGAGCATATTGAAGATGGTGCAAAGCTTGCCGATTTGGTAAGAAAATATAATTTAAGCACACATAGTTTACTTCATGATTGGCTCAGAAAATTAGGATATTTGCCTGGTTATAACCGCCGCAGCAGAGTGGAATATATCGGCATTGAAACATCATCTACATTGAATAAAAATCCATCAAAAGACAAATCATTAACTGCAGAACAAAAGCAAATACAGCTATTGAACAAAGAGCTGGAAGATGCAAAGCTTTTAGCAGAAGGTTATAGAAGGATGATTGAGCTGGCAGAACAAGAGCTTAAAATTTCTATCAGAAAAAAGCCCAATACCAAATAATCCAGGAAATAAAATGCAAATACCCACACAAGAGTTTAAGCCGTATTTGCAGGTTATTTGGTATCACCCGCCAGGCATATTATCAACACTCATGGGAGTCGGAAAGCCTTGACACGGCTCACCTTTTAATACTTAAGGAAGTAAATCTCATACGCCAAAAGCATAAGCGAATGGGCACAAGAAAATTATATGAACTACTTGAACACTTCATGTTACTGCACGGCATCAAAATGGGCAGGGATGCCTTATTTGATTTATTGGCTGCCAATACCATGCTTGTAAGAAAAAGAAAGCGAAGGATACAAACAACCTACTCAAGCCATTGGCTAAGGAAGTATCCTAACCTTATAAGAGAATTTATACCTAAGAGCATTAACCAGCTATGGGTGAGTGATATTACCTATTGGAAAATTAATGCCAATACACATTTATACATCAGCCTGATAACAGATGCTTATTCTCGAAAAATAGTGGGTTATAACGTAGCTGAAACAATGGAAGCAGTTCAAAGTATTCAAGCGCTGCAAATGGCTCTTGCATCCCTTGATGGGGATGCCAAGCCATTGCAGCTCACACATCACAGTGACAGAGGGATACAATACTGCAGTGCAAAGTATGTAAAGCTATTACAGGACAAAGGAATAAAAATCAGTATGACTGAAAATGGCGACCCATTAGAAAATGCCATTGCAGAAAGAGTAAACGGAATAATAAAAGAAGAGTACCTGGATTATTATACAACCACTTGTTTAAAAGAAGCAAAAAACAATTTAGTAAATGCAATTACCCTTTACAACAATGAACGCCCACACATGAGCATTGAGAATTTTACACCTAATCAATTACATAATAACCCAAACCAAATAAAAAAGAGACTATGGAAAAACTATTATAAAAAACTTAATAACTTTAATCAAAATTACCCTGTAAACTTATTGCAGGATTTATCTAATAACCTGTAAACTTTTTTTAGGACGAGTCAAAGACTCGGGTTGTCAGTGGTCTGTCGTCAGTTGTCAGTTAACTATCTTCTCTTTAAATATTTTCCTTGCTTCATGTACGTCATCATTTTCAAATGCATCTTTGGGTACAATAAAAAATGAGCGGCTGTTAAAATACAAGTGAAAAAAATGCGGACTTTCAATCCATGTACTAAAATCGGCCCAGGGCCAGCTTCTTCCCCCTCTTTCATTTTCAATTCTAAATTCATCTGCGGTTAATATGGCCTGCATCCTGTCTTTAAAAGCCGGTGCTTTTTTATATACCATTTGCGGTAATAAAAACCAAAATATAATCATAAGGGCAAACCACAACACTGCACTAATTAAAAAAGCCTGCGGCGATACTTTCTTCAGATAAAATAATACTGCAGATATTATTGCAAAAACATTCACCAGGATGATCATTATTTTTATTTCTCGCCTGGTAATAAAATGATAGCGTAGCGCCTGTATTACTTTTGCCTTATTGTAAGTGAAGTATTGCGATGTCATAAAACAAAGATAATTGATGGGGTTGATTAATTATCACTCTCAAATTTTAGGGCAACATATTTTATCATTATAACAAACATCAGCAATTCACTTATTTTTGAGCTAATGTTTT
>JBJXDV010000147.1:0-45224 GCA_046153465.1 Chitinophagaceae bacterium | reverse complement strand
ACAATACCTCGAAGCGCTTTCCGTAATCCTCAATACTGTCAAGTGCTCTGGCGGAAATAAAAAGGACAAACTGCCGGTTACAACAATTTGTCCTCTTTGGTAGTCCCGACAGGAATCGAACCTGTATCAAAAGTTTAGGAAACTTCTATTCTATCCATTGAACTACGGGACCATAAAAAAAGAACCTTTATCCAGAGTTTAGGAAACTTCTATTCTATCCCCGTCCGAACGGGTTCATCCGGGCGGGCATTGAACTACGGGACCAATTAATTTCTGGGTGGCAAATATAGGAAAGAAAAACAAAGGGCTTGTTATACCATTCGACAATCATTATTGATAGCACTTCAATCTGGACTATTATCTCAAAAAATCTCCATCAACAATAAGTAGTGTTACTTTTTCTTTTGTTGCAGAACGATGAGAGCTCGTATTATCAGAAACCACATAAGTCATACCCGCGGAAAGTATAAACTTTTCACCCGTTTCCATTTCGCTTACTAACTCTCCTTCGAGGCAATGAACGATATGGCCTTTCTGGCACCAATGATCTGCTACATATCCTTCTGAGTACTCAATCATCCTTATGCGCAAACCTGGTAATTGCAGGGTTTGACTGGTAACAGTTCCGGTTTCTCCGGGTACTGTTAGTTTTGGAATGGCGGACCAATCAATTGTTTGAAAGGGAATATTCATATATTATAAAAGGATAAATCGAAAAACAAAAAAATAATTTTTTAAAATTATTTGTATGAATAATAGACGGAGTTAGGCATAAATTCTTTCGATTGCTCCCTTATATTTTTCCATTACTACTTTTCTTTTTAAAGATAATTTGGGAGTCATTTCTCCGGTATCTACACTCCATTCGTCGGGTAATAATTCAAACTTTTTAACTTGTTCTACATGGTTGAAGAATTTATTGAAACTTTCTACCAACTCACGGAATAGTGTAAGTACTTTTTCATTCTTTATTAAATCTGCTGGCTTTCCATCCGGCACATTATTTTGCCTGCACCAATCGCGTAGGTTTGGAAATGACGGAATGATTAATGCGCCTACAAATTTCTGCTCAGCACCCACAATCATTACTTGTTCAACAAACGGAGATTCCTTGAGCCTGCTTTCGATAGGCAATGGAGCTACATATTTACCTCCACTGGTCTTAAACAATTCTTTTTTACGATCCGTAATTTTCAGGTATCTATTGTCTACTATAGCTCCAATATCACCGGTAAGAAACCATCCATTATTAATTACTTCAGCGGTTAGGTCTGGCCGTTTGTAATAACCCATCATTACATTGGGACCTTTGCAAAGAATTTCACCATCTTCTGCAATCTTGATTTCAACACCTTCGATGGCAGGTCCAACGGTTCCGAACTTTCTTCCCGCAACATCATACTGATTAACACAAATTACAGGCGATGTTTCAGTAAGGCCGTAACCCTCCATAACCGGGATTTGTGCCGCAGTAAAAATTCGAATCAATCGAACCTGGCAGGCAGCCCCTCCTGTTACAATGCATTTTACCTTATTGCCCAGGCCCTCTCTCCATTTATTAAAAATAAGTTTGTTCGCAAGTCCTAGCTGCATCGTATACCAAAGGCCTTGTTCCTTATTAATCTCAAATTTTTCAGCAAGGCTATGTGCCCAGAAAAAAAGTTTCTTTTTAATACCAGTTAATTCGGCTCCCTTTTGCATAATTCGATCGTATACTTTCTCCAGCAGGCGGGGTACGGTTGTAAACATATCCGGATTAACTTCTTTCAGATTATTACCGATCGTATCCAGGCTTTCTGCATAATAAATGGAAGTGCGCCTGAATAAATACAAGTAACTCACCATTCGTTCAAAAATATGGTTAAGGGGAAGAAAGCTTAGTGATCGAAGATTATCTCCAGGCGGAAAACACTTAATGCTCGATAATACATTGCTTAAAATATTTCGATGGGATAACATAACTCCTTTCGGTGTTCCGGTAGTACCCGATGTATAAATGATAGTAGCTACATCCTCGTAATCTATCTTATCTGCAATCGATTTAACCTTCGCTTGTAATTCTGGTGTGCTTCTATCCAATACTTCTTTCCAATGATTTGCATTTGGCGCGTGTTCAAAGGTAAAAATCTCTTTCAGGCTGGGCACACGTTCTTTTATGCTTAATACTTTTAGATAAAGATCTTCATCATTTACAAAAACCATTTTTACGGCCGCGTCTTTTAATACAAATTCAAGTTCATTTACATTGATGGTGGGATAAATGGGAGTAAGAATAACCCCAATTTGCTGGGAAGCGAGATCCAGCATGATCCATTCCGGTCGATTTCTGCAAAGGATAGCAATTTTATCACGCCCTTCTACGGTCATATCATTCGGGCCAATACCAAGGCTCAATAAACCCGCACTTAACTTATTTACAATTTCGCTTACCTGGTGAGTACTGTATTTTTTCCATTGTCCGCTTTCCTTAGCAGCAAGCATATCGGGTAAAGCACCTTGCGCTAATTGAAATTCAATACAATCAAATAATCGTTTAGGAGTATTCATAACAAACAATAATTTACGGGTTACCATTCGGTAGCCGTTGAATATTCAAATTAGGAAAATAAATACAAAACTGGACATATTAAAACGAAGTAGTCGGGTAGAAAAAAATAACTAAAAGGTTTCTAACGCATAGAGTATTCGAACACAGGAAAAAAGAGCATTATAGTTTCATCCGGGTTTGATAATATTGACCCGCCGGCAGTTTAAAAACCCTGTTTTTTTGCAAACGGGTAAATTCATTGTTTGCGTCAGCATGGTCAATGGTCCATTGCTGGTAAGAAGTTGGGTTTGCCACCGCCCCAAAAAGCCATTGATTGTAGGCATCAAAAAACCCCAATTTTATTAGTTGGCTATGATGTTCAAAAAGCTTGTAGGGAAAACGGGTTGCGTATTTCGCGTACCAATCCAATACAAAACGGGCTCTTAATGTTGTGAGTGATTCGGGTGTTACTCCAGCAGCAACTGCTCCCCCTTGTTTTTGCATCAATCCGAGAAAAGCAGTTACGAACTCGTTGTTGGTATTTTGAAATTTTAATTGATCAGTACCAGTAAATAATTTTTTATAGCCTTCTAGCAATAATCCTTTTATTTCTGTTGTTCGATCAGAAAAACTTTCCAGGTTCACAAATATTTCTCCATATATAAGTCCCCATGTTTTATCGGCTGAGAAATAATAAAATTTTGCAGCGTTATAATAATTCCCGGAATTATTGGGATCCATTTCAATTCCTTTTTCCCAAAGCTTTGCTGCTAACGCAAATTCTTTTTTACTCCAAAGCATTTCACCGTATTCATTATACAAAACACCACTGGAAGGATATTTTTTTAAGGAAGCTTTGTATAAGTTCTCACATTCCTTTCTTTGTTCTAATGATTTATAAACAAGTGCCAATATTTGATAGGCTTGAATATCGGCATCTTTGCGTTCAGCAAATGGTTTGGCTGTTTCTAACGCTCTTACATAGTCTTTATTAAGGTAATAGGCAAAAGCAAGGTCCTTTAACATTTCCAGGTTGGCTGGATCCTTTTGAAGTGTTCGATTTAAAATTAAAATAGCGTTCGAATAATCGCCTTTACGCAAAAAATTTTTCGCTGTTTCGTGCAAGGTTTTCGCGTCCTGTTCTTGTGCAACTGCTCCAAGAGATAATGCAAAAAATAGAACTAAAAAAAAGACATTCTTTTTCATATCATTCAAAGATAATAGGAATGTAGAGGGAAATAAAATATGAAGACTGTTAAATTAATGAACAGGATTTTTAAGAAGGTAAGCAGCTGGATGGTAATATAAGCTATTGATGAAGTTATTGCAAGAAGACCAAGACATTGGTTCAAGTTTTTGCCAAATAATGCCGTAAGGAACACAGGAGAACGCAAAGCAACGCAGGGTTCGCAAAGAGAAATAGCCGGTTCAATAATCTAACGCAACGCCAGGACAAAATTCTTAGCGGCCTTTGCGCTACTCTTAAACTTTGCGTTTGGCTTCTCTAAGTTTATTAATATATCAGGAAACAGGAACGCAAAGAATGTAAAGTAGCGCAGAGAGAGTACGCAGAGAGAAATTAATTATTAATTACTTGGCGACCTACGCGATGCTTCCTAAACTTCGCGTCTGGTTTTTTACGCTCACTCATAAATTAAATGAGTCAATAATCCATCTCTTAACTTTGGCTCAAACCAGGTACTTTTCGGGGGCATTACTTCTCCGCTATCAGCAATATCAAATAATTGTTGAATAGAAACCGGGTGCAAACTAAACGCAACGGCCATTTCGCCACTGTCTACCCTCTTTTCCAATTCTGCCAATCCACGAATACCTCCAACAAAGTCTATTCGCTTATCTGTTCGTTGATCTTTTATCCCAAGTACTTTGGCGAGTACATTCTGAGAAAGGATGGTTACATCCAGTACGCCTATTGCGTCATTGGTATATCCATCTCTACGCGCAGTAAGTTTATACCATTTTTTTTGGAGATACATTCCGAAATCATGAAGTCGTTCGGGCTTATAGGCTTCAGTGCCCATCAATGTTACATCAAAGTCATCGTGTAAATAACTAATTAATGTTTCTGCATCTTCTCCATTCAAATCTTTTACAACGCGATTATAATCCAATATGTGTAATTGATCGGCAGGAAAAAGAGTGGTTAAAAAATATCCCGCGGCCGTAGTTGCCTTTTTGCCTAAAGCTTTTTTTACTTTTGCAGCAGAAGCCGCACGGTGATGGCCATCCGCAATATAGGTATTGGGCACTTTGGTAGCGAAAAGCGTAGTAAGACTATCAATTACATTTTGGTCGTTAATTACCCAAACGGTGTGACTGATTCCATCATCTGCAATAAAATTATACAATGGTGTATTCGAGTTTTTCCAAAGGTCAATAAGTGCATCAATAGCTCCCACATTTCGATACGCTAAAAATACATTACCCGTTTGTGCTCCGGTTGTTTTAATATGGTTGATGCGATCGAGTTCTTTTTCTGGCCTTGTAAACTCGTGTTTTTTAATAATATTTTTTTCATAGTCTTCAATAGAACTTCCGCATACGAGGCCTGTTTGTTTTTTACCGTTCATTACCAATTCGTATATATAATAACAGGCAGTCGCTTCGCGCAATAAAGTTCCCTTGGTAATGAAATCAGAAAGATTTTTCTTAGCTTTTTCATAAACCTCCGCTGAATGAATATCAATTGAGGAAGGCAGGTCTATCTCCGATTTGGTAATATGCAAAAAGGAATGAATATTACCTTTCGCCTCTTCCATTGCTTCCAATGAATTCAATACATCGTAGGGACGGGAAGCTACCTGCTTTGCTAAATCAATAGCAGGCCTTAGTGCTTTAAATGGTATAACAGAAGCCATGAATATTATCCTTTTCGGTTTGCAAAATCTTTCATAAGGTCGGTAAAAGCAACTACACTTTCCAGTGGTAATGCATTGTATAAGGAAACCCGAAAGCCACCAACACTGCGATGCCCTTTAACTCCAATCATTTTTTCTTTCTTACAAAGCTCAATAAATTCTTTTTCAAGTACAGGATTTTCTGTAATAAAAACTGCATTCATATAACTTCGGTCTTCTTTCAGTACCGGGCCTTTAAAAATCGGAAGACTATCTAAGGTGTCATATAATAACACAGCTTTTTTATTGTTGATTTTTTCAATTGCATCAATACCTCCACTGTTTTTTAACCAACGTAAAGTAAGCATCGCCACATATACAGCAAATACGGGGGGAGTATTCAACATACTTGCTTCTTTAATATGATTGCGGTAATCGAGTATTGTTGGAATTGATCGGGAAACTTTACCTAGAACATTTTTATTAACGATCACCAGGTTTACCCCGGCTGCTCCCATATTTTTTTGCGCACCGGCATATATAAGATCAAATTTATTAAAGTCTAGCCTGCGGCTTAATATATCGCTGCTCATATCGGCTACCAGGCTTGTTCCACAATCGTAAGGAATATTTTTCCATTGTGTACCAGCTATTGTTTCATTAGTGGTAATGTGCAGGTATACGGCGCCTGGATCTATTGAAAGTTTCTTTGGTATGCTTTTATAATTATCAGCTTTAGAGGATCCTGCAATACTTACGTTGCCAAATAATGCAGCTTCCTTAATAGCCTTGGTTGCCCACGTGCCTGTTTCGGTATAGGATGCAACAGCATTTTCATTAAGAAGGTTCATGGGTATTTGCATAAACTGGGTAGTTGCCCCTCCATGCAAAAACAGTACTTCCCGATCGCTATCTAATTGCATCAATTCTTTCACAAGGCTTATTGCCTCATTCATTACAGATTCAAACATTTCTGTACGATGACCAATTTCAAGAATTGATAATCCGGTATTATTAAAATTTAGAATTGCCTGGCTGGCCTGCTCAAACACTTCTTTGGGAAGAACGCTGGGACCCGCATTAAAGTTGTGAATTATCTGTTGTTCTGTTGCTACCACGTACCTTTCTGATTTATGATGAATGAGGTTGCAAAAGTATTCAATTCAATACTAAAAGCAGTAGGATTTTCGTAGAGATTAATAACATTCTCTTCCTTTTAATGTTCCTTCTTTCCATAACTTATTGAGTGTTTCCATTTCTTTTAACTCTTCATCACTGAAAGAAATAGAAGGAAGCGCCTTCAAATCGGGTTGCCCGGCATTTACCCAGGCCGTAAACCAAAAAGAAGCAACAGCAAAAATCGATTGCTGCATTCTTCTTTCCACCATATTATTCAATAAGTTGTTATACTTTTTGGCATAGGAAGAAGCATATTGTCTAACGAGTATCCCATTGCGTTCTTCAAAAGAAAACTTTTGATCGGCAGGATAATTATTGCTAAGTCTTTTTTCCAGGGTTAATACCGTATCGGCGGCAGCGGCACTTTCCAATATTCTCTTCCAGGTAAAGGATAGAGGATCTTTAATAAATTCGGCTTTGCCAATAAAAAAATCCCATTCTTTTTCTGCGAGTAATTCAGGTATTCTTGATTCCCAGAATCCATGAATGCCCCGCTGATTTGTAAGTTGGCCGTTATGGTTGCTGCTTGTATGCAGTGGTACATGTGCATCTCCTATATAATGTCCGATCTCTGCTGAAAGGCGAAGTATTTTGATTTGATTTTTTTCTCTAAAGGCGTCGGTTAAACGATAAAGCATCGTTTGTATCCACCAGGGTGCTATGCCATGTTTTAGTAAAGTATCTTCTGAATACAGATCCACGGCTTCTTTCCACTGATGAGGAAATGATTGCCATGGAAATTGGCCATAGTGATCCAGGTCGATATAATGCCGGGGCCCTTCGGTTGCTATAGCATATCTTCTTTTATCGGGGTCAACAGCATGTTCACTAATAAAGGCTATATTCTTTTTATAAAACAACAGCATTTCTGGCGGAAGAAGGAAAACAGCATAATAATTTATTTTCCGATGACCATAAAAGCCCCAGCAAAAACTAGATTCAGTTAACAATAACAATACTGCAATAATGTATAGCTGCTTCATAAAATGTATCGAAGCATCACTTAGCTGGAGGTTGGAGCGGCCGTCTTCGGCAAAACTTCTTCAATTTCGGTAACCCCGCCCGAAATAGCAAATTTCATTGCATCGGAAGAACTTATATCTGTTAGCATTTTTATGCGATCCATTTTTACAAAATACAAATGGCCGGCAAAAGCATAGGATTGTGGTAAATAAACTGCCACAAAATCCGTTAGGCCAAATTCGTTCAATTCTTCCTGGGTAATAAAACCGACCCTCCAAACATCATTTCCTTCAACGCTAACTAACACCGCTTTGTCGAATTTTCGTTTATTGCCAGCAAAAGCCTCTATAAAATCTTTTACAGTAGAGTAAATAATCTTAATGCCAGGGGTTCGCTCCAGAATTTTATCGAATAATTCTACCATTCGTCCAACAATAAACGAAGATGAAATGTACCCTACTCCAATGATGATCAGTAATACTAATAAAAATCCTACACCCGGAAGTTGAATTGGTTTGCCGTCAGAATCGTTGGGAATCAGATTCGGCGCCAACTTTTCTAAAAGACCTGGTAATATACCGTCGATAAAGTTAAATAAACTGGTTACTGCATAGATAGTTATTGCAATAGGTGCCAAAATAATTAAACCCTGAAGAAAAAACTGAAACAATTTTTTCAAAGTAATTTTCGATCTCATGATTGTCCTGAATTTCAATCAAAATTAGGTGTACTATACCGGTTTACCGAAAATTGCAAAACGAACAGTTGTTTTAATTAAATAGGATAAATGGAAATATAAATACATAGAAACTTCGACAACAAAAAAAGTTTCCATAGTTTTGCCCCCGATTATTAGTAATATGGAAACAAGGGAGCGAATACAGGTTAAGGCCAATGAGTTGTTTATGCGATATGGCATCCGTTCGGTTTCTATGGATGATATTGCGGCGCAATTGGGTATGTCTAAGAAAACAATCTACCAGTTTTTTGCGGACAAGGATGAATTAGTGGATGCGGTAGTTGAAGACGAAATTGGGTGTATTCAAAAAGACTGTAATGTATGTGGGGCAACAGCGAGGGATGCAGTACATGAGATTTTTTTGACTATGGAACAGATTATTGAGCAGTTCAGAAATATGAACCCGATGGTACTATATGACCTTGAAAAATTTCATTTTAAATCGTACCAGAAATTTCTTCGGCATAAACATGAATTTCTTGGTAAAATCATAGCCGCAAATATTGAAAGAGGAGTGCAGGAAGAGTTGTATCGATCGGAACTAAATGTAGATATTATGGCAAAGTTTAGGCTGGAATCGATGTTGCTTTCGTTTAATATCGATTTATTTCCTCCACGCAAATACAATCCGGCAGATGTGGCTAAAGAACTGATTGAACATTATGTATTTGGACTTGCCAGTATAAAAGGGCATAAGCTAATTTTAAAATATCAACAAGAAAGAAGTAAAAAATCTGTTTAATATGAATTCTTATTTAAAATGGGGAAGAAAAATAATTGTACTGGCCACGATGATTAATGGATTGTTTTTTTCCGTAATGGCACAAACCCAACCCCGTGAAAAAAATGATACAGGCATCGTAAAGCATTACAATTTTTCGGTACTACAGGCAATTGATTTTGCAGCAAAAAATAATGTACAAGTAAAAAATGCATTGCTGGATATTAAATCTCAGAAAGAAATTAATCGCGAATTTACAGCCGCTGCCTACCCGCATATCAACGCATCGTTGGGTACTACTTATAATGCAAGCATTGCAACGCAGGTATTACCCAATTTTATTTCTCCTTCTACCTATCAGGTGCTTATAGATGAAGGCGTGAAAGATGGCAGTGGAAATCCTATTCAAATTCCTTCCAATTTTGGATTTATTGCCGCTCAATTTGGTACCAAGTACAATGCAAGCGCCGGAGTTTCTTTAAACCAATTGCTATTTGATGGGCAGGTTTTCGTTGGCTTACAGGCCAGGGCAACCGCTATTGAATGGAAAAATAAGCAAGTAGCTGTAACCGAAGAAGTAATTAGAGCTAATATCTATAAAATTTATTATCAATTGGTAGTGGGTAAAACCCAGATTGAATTACTGGATGCAACGATTGACAGGCTCAATAAATTATTAAAAGATACCCGTATTATTTATGAAAATGGATTTGCAGAAAAACTGGATGTTGATAAAGTATCAGTTCAGCTTAATAACCTTCAAACGGAAAAAAATAAAATTGCAAATAGTATTTCCAATGGTTATTATGGGTTAAAAACATTGATGGGTATGCCTGTAAAAGATGAGCTGGTACTTACAGATACCATAAGTGATGCGAGTATCAAAGAGGGAATGCTCGAAAATAATACCTATTCTTATGAAGAAAGAAAAGATTTTCAATATGCGCAATTGGGGAAAAAATTAGGCGAATTTAATATACGCCGTTATAAACTAAGCTTGATCCCTACTATTTCTGTAAACGGTAGTTATGCCAAGAACGCACAACGTAATAAGTTTAATTTTTTTCAGAAAGGCGATTGGTTTTCAATTTCTGCCATCAATCTGAATATATCAATTCCCATTTTTAATGGGTTTGCTACCCAGGCAAAAATTAATCAGGCGAAAATTGATTTACAGAAAGTGGAAAACCAGATTGATGCTTTAAAGCTTTCAATTGATAATGAAGTAACCGTTTCTCGAAATAACTTCAACATAGCAATACAATCATTGGATTTTCAAAAGAAAAATATGGCGCTGGCTGAAGCGGTCTATATGCAAACAAAAAAGAAATATGAGGCAGGTACCGGTTCTCAATTGGAGATTAATGGGGCACAGGTTGATTTGAAAGGAGCTCAAAGCAACTACATCACTTCACTCTACGATGCAATAATTGCCAAAGTTGATTACTTCAAAGCAATTGGAAAATTATAAAATAATTGAATGATTTATAAAAATAATAGTATGCTTAATTTTTTGAAATGTACAAGTACAGTGTTTTTTATTTTATTGTTGATCGCCTGTGGATCCTCTTCTAAGGATGAAAAGGGAAACGTTAACGATAAAAAATCGGAATTGCAGAAATTGAAAAGCGAGCAAAATAAGATTAATGAAAAAACGGTGGCTTTAGAAAAGGAAATAGCGCTTTTGGATACCACCACAGCACGCAGAGCAAAGCTGGTAGGTATTACAACACTAGCTGTTCAAAATTTTATTCATTACATCGACCTCCAGGGGAAAGTAGATGCTGAGAATATTTCGTATATATCTCCCCGTGGGACACCGGGAATGGTAAGGTCACTATATATTAAGGCAGGCGATCAGGTAAAGAAGGGACAGCTTATATTGAAAATGGAGGATGCCCTGGCGCGCCAGGGAGTGTCAACCGCCAAACAAGCTGTAGAGGGAATTAATACACAGTTGACGTTGGCAAAAAACCTATACCAGCGTTATAAGAACTTATGGGATCAGGGAATTGGTACAGAAGTACAATTACTGAATGCAAAAAATAATGTTGATGCATTGGAAAATCAATTGAAGCAAACGGAAGAAGGAGTGAAGATGGCTCAGGAACAATTAAATCAAACCAATGTTTACAGTACCGTTACGGGTGTGGCTGATTTGGTAAATGTTAAGGAAGGAGAACTTTTCCAAGGAGCTACAGCGGTCGGTCCACAGATACGTATCGTAAATAAATCGCACCTTAAAGCAGTAGTTGATGTACCCGAAAACTATCTTTCCAGTATTAAACCGGGTACGGCGGTTGTTATTGAAATAAATGATGTTAATAAGAAATTCAATGCTACCATTTCGCGGATCGGTCAAACCATTAATGCAAATTCAAGAGGTGCAATTGCAGAAGCAAATATACCATCAGACCCGGCACTAAAGCCAAACCAGTTACTAACGGTTAAGATCAAAGATTATGCATCTAATAATACCATTGTTATTCCATTAACAACAATTCAAACGGATATCAGTGGCAAATATGTGTATATTATGGAGAATGAGAAAGGAAAACAAATTGCACGAAAAAAACCTATTGTTGTTGGACAAATCTATGGCGAGATGATTGAAGTTAAGAGTGGTTTGTTGCCGGGCCAGTTTTTGATCAACCAGGGTTACCAGGGTGTATACGACGGGCAGGATGTGATTACAGAAAAATAATCAGGGCATTTGAAACTATTATAAAGCTGGAAGGCGGATTTGAAAAAATAAGAATAACATGAGTATTCAGAGTAAATTTTCCGAAAAACTAAAAAGGTTTAAACCTACGAATTGGGTCATAGACCATACAACAGTTGCATATGCTGCTACAATCGGTATTACATTATGGGGTTTAAGTATTTTCACTTCTTTACCCAAGGAGAATTTTCCGGATATCGTGATGCCGCAGATATTTGTTACGACCATCTACGCTGGTACTTCACCAAAGGATATGGAAAACCTGGTTACACGACCAATCGAAAAACAATTAAAAGGAATAAGCGGGGTAAAAATCAGGAATATAAAAAGTACTTCTATCCAGGATTTCAGCAGTATTCTGGTAGAATTTGAAACCGATGTCAAAGTGGACATGGCAAAGCAAAAAGTAAAAGATGCTGTTGATAAAGCAAAGTCTGATCTGCCACAGGATCTTACCCAACAACCCAATGTAATTGAAGTGGCTTTTTCCGATTTCCCGATTATGTTTATCAATGTGGCAGGAAATTACGACCCCTTAAAATTAAAGAACTATGCAGAAGATTTGCAGGATCGGGTAGAAGAGCTACCGGAAATTACAAGGGCCGATCTAACAGGGGCGCCAGAGCGAGAAATTCAAATCAATGTTGACAAATATAGAATGGAAGCAGCAGGAATTGGGTTCAATGATATTGCCAATTCCATTGCAGGAGAAAATCGTGATATCAGTGCGGGCAATATCAAAATCGGGGGGATGCAGCCTACTATCCAGGTAAAAGGTCAATTTGTAAGTGCGAGAGACATGGAAAATATTGTTATAAAGAATATTTACGGCCAGCCCATTAATCTTAAAGACATTGCTCAAATCGTTGATTCAGTAAAAGAAAAAGAAAGCTACTCCAGGATTAATAAGAAAAATACCATTATTCTTCAGGTTGTTAAAAGACCAGGAGAGAACCTGATAAATACATCTGAAAAGATAAATGAAATCATCAGGCAAATGAAGGCAACCGTTTTCCCTGCCGACCTTGATGTTTCGATAAGTGGTGATCAAAGCATACCTACCCGTACTTCTTTTAATGAATTGATTAATACTATAATCATTGGTTTCATATTAGTATTACTGGTGCTTATGTTTTTTATGGGCGTAAGTAATGCATTTTTTGTCGCCTTAAGCGTTCCTCTAAGCGTCTTTATAGCCTTCCTGTTTATTCCGGCTGCCGATGCTATTGTTGGAACAACCATTACGTTGAATTTTATAGTATTGTTTGGATTGCTATTCGGATTGGGAATTATAGTAGATGATGCGATTGTTGTAATTGAAAATACCCACCGAATATTCGCCAATGGCAGGGTTCCAATAAAAACTGCCGCTAAAACCGCGGCAGGTGAAGTATTTGCGCCCGTGTTATCAGGAACTGTGACAACGCTTGCTCCTTTTTTCCCTTTATTATTCTGGCCGGGTATTATTGGCAAGTTTATGATTTATTTACCGGCAATTCTTATACTTACACTCAGCGCTTCATTGATTGTGGCTTTTCTTATTAACCCGGTGTTTGCCACTTCATTCATGAAACCAGAGCACTACCCTGATGTAGAACCGAAAAATGCACTGTTTAGAAAAAAATGGTTTTGGTCTTTCTTTGGCCTAGGCATTCTTGCCCATTTGTTTCAATTCCATGGCTTCGGGAATTTTATGCTTTTAATGGTATTATTGTTCATCTTCAACCGGTATATTCTGAATGATATTATTCACGGTTTTCAGCGTAAGGTACTTCCGTGGTTGATGAATCATTATGAAAGCAGTCTGAAATGGGCGCTTCGTGGAAAAAGGCCGGGATGGTTAATTGTAAGTGTATTTGTTTTATTCGTTGTTGCATTAATAGCACTGATTGGATCTATTACCTCAGGCAGAACTAAAACAGCTTTCTTTCCAACAGGTGATCCACCGATTGTTTATGTGTACATTAAAATGCCAGTTGGTACAAAAGCTTCGGTTACCGACAGCGTTACCTTTGAAATGGAAAAAAAGATTTTTTCAGTGTTGGGTGAAAATAATCCTATCGTTGAATCCGTAATTTCAAATGTGGCAGTAGGCGCTACCGATCCATTTCAGGGTGAACGCGGAACCCAGCCTCATTTAGGCCGCATTCAAATTTCTTTTGTAGAATTTGAAAAAAGACATGGTCAAAAAACATCCACCTACGTTGATAAACTCCGTAAGGTTGTAAAGGACGTTCCCGGAGCCGAAATTACGCTCCAGGGTCAACAAAACGGACCTGCCTCCGGAGCACCAGTTAATATTGAAATAGTGGGCGATGATTTTGACCAAATCGTTCATACTTCTGTACAATTAAAAAATTACCTCGACAGCGTAAATATTGAAGGAATTGAAAAGCTTAAGCTGGATGTGGATGTGACGAAACCTGAATTATCGCTTACTATTGACCGTGAGCGGGCTTTAAGGGAAGGACTAAGCACCACTCAAATAGGAAGCGAGCTTCGTGCCGCATTATTTGGTCGTGAAGCGAGTAAGTTGAAAGACGGAGAAGATGAGTACAAGATACAGGTCCGTTATACAGATCTGCTTCGAAATAACCTGACGGAACTTCAAAACATGAAGATTACCTACCGTGACTTTAGTTCGGGCCAAGTGAGGCAGGTGCCGATTAGTAATGTTGTTAAGTTTGATTATAACAATACGTTGGGAGGAGTTAAACGTAAAAATCTAAAACGAGTAATCTCTATTTATTCCAATATACCCGAAAGCGCAGATCCTAACCGTATAAATCTTGAAGTAGGCAGAGCTATTGATAATTTTAAGGATAAGCCAGACAATGTAATTATTCGGCAAACTGGTCAACAGGAAGAGCAGCAGGAAACAATAAGCTTTTTGGGATTGGCCCTTATCATTGCACTTGGTTTGATATTTATGATATTGGTAATCCAATTCAATTCCCTTAGTAAACCGTTCATTGTACTTACCGAAATATTTTTTAGCGTTATTGGGGTTTTACTTGGATTTGCAATTACGGGAATGACCTTGTCTACCATCATGGTAGCATTGGGAGTGGTGGGCCTCGCTGGAATTGTTGTAAAGAATGCTATTTTACTAATCGAATTTACAGATGAATTAAGGGCACGTGGTATGAAAACAAAGGAAGCGGTTATACAAGCAGGAAAGATCCGGATTATTCCCGTGCTTTTAACGGCATTGGCAACTATTCTTGGATTATTGCCCCTTGCCATTGGCTTGAATATAGATTGGCTCGGTTTATTCCAACATTTCAGACCCAATGTTTTTATGGGAGGTGATAGTGTTGTGTTCTGGGGCCCTTTGTCCTGGACGCTTATTTTCGGATTAATATTTGCTTTTTTTATGACCCTTTTACTGGTCCCTTCTATGTACCTGGTTTCTGAACGTATGAGAAGGCCGATGTCTAAATTTTATGGCACAAAATGGGTCGCTCTTTTGGGATTTACTGGCCCGTTATTCTTTTTATTGGTATTCATAATGTGGATCGTAAAAGCAATTCAGGGGAAACCTGTGTTTCCACGATTGCTGGGAGTAAAAAAATAATACGTTGTTGGTTGAAAAGCTATTGATTGGTGGTAGCATCAAAGGAAAATTAATGGTAAAACTATTCAGCGTCGATTGTATTGGCTAAAAAAGATATTTATCTTCATAAAAAATAAATCATGAGAACAAATCACGAAATAGACTATCGCATTTACGGAGAAGAAATGCAATATGTAGAAATTGAACTCGATCCTGAAGAGACAGCCATTGCAGAAAGTGGAGCATTTATGATGATGGACGATGGTATACAAATGGAAACCATTTTTGGCGACGGTTCCAAACAACAAAACAGCGGCTTTTTAGGAAAACTCATGTCGGCCGGAAAGCGCATACTCACTGGCGAAAGTTTATTTATGACCGCTTTTACAAATAACGGACAGGGAAAAAGAAAAGTAAGTTTTGCTTCCCCGTATCCTGGTAAAATAATTCCTTTGGATCTTTCTCTTTTAGGAGGAAAAATTGTTGCGCAAAAAGATGCATTTCTCTGCGCTGCAAAAGGTGTAAGTGTTGGTATTGAATTTCAGCGTAAACTCGGTACCGGTTTGTTTGGTGGTGAAGGATTTATTATGCAAAAATTAGAAGGAGATGGAATGACTTTTGTACACGCCGGCGGTCACGTATTTGAAAGAGAATTACAACCGGGTGAATTTCTCAGGGTTGATACCGGATGTTTGGTGGCCTACACCAAAACAATTGATTACGATATTCAGTTTGTTGGTGGAATTAAAAATACTCTATTTGGTGGGGAAGGATTATTTTTCGCCACCTTACGCGGACCCGGAAAAATTTGGATACAAACCCTGCCGATTAGCCGCCTTGCCAGCAGAATTATTTCCTATGGTGGTATCCGGAGAAAAGAAGAAGGTAGTTTACTGGGCGGGTTAGGAAATTTATTAGATGGCGATGGCAGGTAAATTTACTAATGGGTCATCCAACTTTATTGTAAGCTAAAAAACTCATTTTAATTAATAAAGATTCTCTAATAAAAAAGGCTATCAAATAAATTGATAGCCTTTTTTTATTGTGTACACTCGCCGAGTTATCGATTCTATTTTTTTGAAGCAAATTTTGATAGTAATCGTAATACTTCAATATATAACCAAACAATGGTAACCATCAGGCCAAATGCGCCATACCACTCCATATATTTTGGTGCACCCATGGCCGCTCCTCTTTCAATCATATCAAAATCAAGAATTAAATTCAATGCGGCAATACCTACTACTATAAATGAAAATACAATTCCCATAGTAGTGCTTTCGTGAATCAGCGGCATTTGAATATTAAATAATCTCAATACCATTGATATTAAATAAAAAACGGCAATGCCAGCAGTGGCCGTGAATACTATTGCCTTAAATTTTTCTGTTGCCTTAATAATACCAAAACGATACAAAGCAAACATAGCTATTACAACGCCAAAAGTTAAACCTACTGCCTGCATTACAATACCCGGAGCTGTTGTTGCAAAGGCATTATTATAATAAGCCGAAATAGCTCCCAAAAAAACGCCTTCTGCTAATGCGTATACTGGTGCCAGGTAGCTCGAAATTTGTGGTTTGAAAGCAAGTACAATTGCTATAATCAGCCCTACAATTGCTCCTCCAATCATCCAGCCGGTCATATTCTTGCCTTCATTAGCAGCTTTCCAGGTAAAAGAAGCGGCAGCAATCAACAAAAGCAACATTAAGCCAAATTTGTTAAGCGTTCCTCTCTCTGTCATCGTATCCTCATACTGCACCGCTACATTCTTATTAAATATTTTTTCACTGAGTGCCGGGTTGCCCGACTTAAAAATTGAAGACATATTTATTTATTTATTTATTGAAGATACAAAACATTATTGACTGCTCATAGTATGTGCAGCAGACCGGGTAGGCAGTTCTAACAAAAGTTCTTTTATTTCTTTAAACCTTGTCCAGGGGATAAAATGATTTTCATCCGGAAAAATGGTAATTGAAACAGAGGATGAATTAATCAACATTTTTTTTGCATATTCGACATTGTGTACGGGTACCAATACATCTTTATTACCATGTAAAATGAAAACCGGGCAGGTTACTTTTTTAAAATCATTTTTTAAGTAAACAAGATCTTTTTTCAAATACCATAGTTCTTCATTGCTTGGCCGCAGCGCTCCTGGTACAAGCCAGTTTAGTGGTGTTTTGTATAAAAAAGGTCGCCACTTCTCCGATTTTTCTTCGGCCGGATCAACCGAACCAGCTAATATGATAATGCCTGAAAAAAAAGTTGGATTGTCTGCAGCCAATTTTACAATCATTGGTCCACCCAATGAATGACCTACAATATATACGGGCTTATTGTTGGCTAATTTATAAAAAAGTGGACTGATTATTTCAGACTGACGTTGCAGGTTAACCGCTTCTCCAAAATCGCTAAATCCAAAACCCGGGCGATCCAGGGAAATAAGCCGGTAGTGTTGCAGTAATTCTTTATCCTCCAGATAGCCGGCAAAGGCATCCCAACTTCCCGGTGTTCCGTGTACAAAATAAATAGTGGGTAAACTATCGCTACCTGTTTTTGCATAATGCAAACTTCTACCACCTATTTTTTCTGTTGCTGTAGTAAGTTGAATTCCTTTTGCATCAAATTCTTTTTTCATTTCGCTATCTGCTTTGCGAAAGGTCATACAACCAGGTGCAATAACTGCCCATGCAATAAGTACAATTGCCAATATCATAAAAGTTTTCATAATAAAACGTTTCATACAACTATTATAAAATCGAAAATATAGTCAAACATACTTATCATTCGAAACTTAGAATTTTAAGAGCGCGTCCAATGAATTGGGAAGCTGAATGTCTTAAGATTGCGATGCATCTGGGTTATTGTTGTTATTATCTTTTGGTGGCCCTTGCTGGGGTCGCTGAATCGGAATTCTTGGTTGTTGTGGCGGCCTTTGCTGAGCAGGTTTTTGCTGGGGCGGCTTTTGTGCAGGCCGTTGTTGCTGAGGTCTGTTTTGAGGGGGCCTTGGTCCCTGAGAACGCTGTTGCTGCGGATCGTTTTGATTTTTACGTTTTTTACTATCCGCTTTATCAAGGGTGCGTAAACTTATTTGTCCAACTAAATCTGCAAACGCGGGTTCAACTTCTTTGGTTTTCTGACTGGTTAAATCAATAGCTTCCAGTTCTTCGGGTATAACACCCTGACCATTCAGTTGTTTTATTTTTCGTACACGCTCAATAGTTAGTGGATATTGCTTACTGCTATCAGGTAAGGTATACCACATCAGGTTTTTAAAAATATCTTTCTTAATAAGAAATGCATTGCCTTTTGCAACCTGAATGCTCTCTGCATTTTCAGGAAAATGTTGCAATGCATCTAAATAGGTATCTAATTCATAATTCAAACAACATTTCAATCTACCGCATTGACCACTTAGTTTAGTTTGATTGATCGATAAATTCTGGTAACGTGCAGCGGTAGTATTAACCGATTTAAAATCAGTGAGCCAGCTACTGCAACACAATTCACGACCGCAACTACCGATGCCCCCCACTTTAGCTGCTTCCTGCCGGGCACCTATCTGCCGCATTTCTACTTTTACTTTAAACTCTCTGGCATATACTTTAATAAGTTCACGAAAATCAACACGATCATCAGCTATATAATAAAAAGTAGCCTTTCGCCCATCTGCCTGAATTTCTACTTCACTTATTTTCATACCCAGGTTCAGTTGCTTGGCTATAGCTCTTGAACGGATCACTGCTTCTGCTTCCCGTGCCTTATTTTGTTCTAATAGTTCAAGGTCTTTATCGCCGGCATGACGCATTACTTTTTTTATTTCCGGATCTGTTTCAATTACGCCATTCTTTTTTAACTGCAACCGTACAATTTCACCGGTAAGGTTTACGGAGCCAACATCAAATCCTGCAACACCTTCTACGGTTATCATATCTCCTTTTTCAAAAAGATGTGTTGTATTGTTTCTAAAAAATTCTTTACGGCTTCCATTGTTAAAACTTACTTCCATAATGCGGCACATACTTTCAGGATCACTGAACGGTAAATTGGCCAACCAATCGTGTACGTTCATACGATTACAGCCACCACTGCTGCAACCACCATTACTTTTACAACCAGATACTTTTCCTCCGCCCGAGCTACAAGAAGTACAGCCCATTTGTATGCATGTTTAAATGAATAAAAAATAGAATAAGAAAGATGGGGAACCAGGCAGATGATCTCTATTCAGCATTAGTTGCGTCGCACTCTTGTACTTGGGATCTCTTTTCAGCAGAAAGAGATCGAAAATGTATACAGCATGGACTTCAACATGATGATCGATGTTTCAAGTCAAGCGGTATATATAATAAATTACCAATGAAACTCAGATTAACGCAACTTCCAAAACACATACTCAGATCTTTGTCTACTCTTACCATGGCCAAAAGCAGGCAAGAGTCCACACGAATTCTTATCAATGAGTCAAAAATAGCGATTTATCAGCAATGATATGATAGAGTTTAATAGTAAGCGCCTGAAACAGCATTTTGCTATTCGCATTGCGTTCTATATAATAAGAAGCTTTGTCCAATTCTTCAATAATGGCCTGTTGCTGAGCGATGTCTGCAATTTTATTAAGCCGTATGGCAAAATCAATTTCTATTAAATGGTTGGTGTCTTCACCAACCATCGTGTTATCACCAACCATATTTCCCCGAACCCTTAAATGAATCGCCTGTTCAAGCAAATGATTAAAGTATCTTAAAAATTGTTTTTGTTTTTCCCTACCCATTTTCGATGTTTCTTCCACCCACTTTACCTGGGCGATGGGTCCTGTTTTTAAAATAGCATTCAGCCAGTCGCGCAATAAAGCTTGCCAATCTTCTTCTGCATGTTGAATGATTTGCAGCGCCTCGTGGTAGTTACCCTCACATACCGAAGCAATTTGCCTTGCCTGGTCGGCAGACAGTTTAGCCCTTTCCATTAATGCGTTGGCAACAGCACTTGTTTCTAATGGTGGAATTTTTACTAGTTGGCAGCGGCTAAGTAAGGTGGGTAATATCAACGATTCATTTTCTGCTACCAGTATAAATAGAGTATCGGGTGGTGGTTCTTCAATTAGTTTTAATAATTTATTTCCTTCCTTTTCTAAATATTCGGGCATCCATAGTATTAATATTTTGTAACTGCCCTCGTAACTTTTCAAACTTAGCTTGCGAATGATATCACTGCATTCAGCAGCAGTAATATTGCCCTGTTTGTTTTCGGCTCCAATAAATTGTAACCAGTCATAGATATTTCCATAAGGATTTAATGCAATAAACTCGCGCCATTCAGCAATAAAATCAGTACTAATGGGGGGCTTTCCACTTTTTTGGGTTATAACGGGATAGGTAAAGTGAATATCGGGATGAATGAGTTGTTGGGCTTTTTTACAGGAAGAACAGTTTCCACAGGAGTCGGTTGCCAGAATGGGATTCAGAAGTTGGGAGTTGGGAGTTACTACAATAGGTTCTTCTCCAAAAAGAGAAGGCCGCTGTTCTTGGCTGGTACTTTGTGGTGGATTGTTTATTTTCTCACAAACTATATATTGAGCAAAGGCAAGTGCAAGCCCCAACACTCCTGCTCCTTCTTTTCCTAAAAACAGCAGGGCATGGCTCAGGCGATTTTGTTGCACCATTTCTGCCAGGTGTTGCTTAGTAGCTGCTTGCCCGATAACCTTGTTGAACTGCATGGGGCGAAGATAAAAAATTACCACAAAGTGGTATAGGAAATATCCCCCCCCCCAATTGTACATTTACTCATTCGAATAACCTAAAACTTTATATATTATGAAACCTGAAAAAAAAATCATTTGCTTTTCAAGCGTAAAACTATTGATTACGCTACTAATAACAACTATTTTGCTTAGTGGTTCGGCTTGTAAAAAAAACCAGCAATGTGTCAATTGCGTAATAAAGCGGGAAGATTATAAGGGCATAATACAGTTTTATAATCCGGGAGGAACCCTTGATTTTACAGAAACAAAAATCTGGGAAGCAAAAGATCCGGAAATTTCAGAAGTTGTAGACATCAGACTATCTAATGCGGCCTACATAACAGTAAATGAACGGATAAATGATCTCACCAAAGAGCCCTATCAAACCGATGTAACTGTTCTGTATGTAAACCAGATGGTAAGTTCAAGTAAGAAATTCTCTGTCGATGACATTAAAGCAATAAGCAGGTTTTATAAAAAATCCAAAATGCTGCACCATGATTTTTTTGAAGTTGACAAGAATTCAAATTTTATAAGAAATGAAGAGTTGAGCATTGATGTTTCAATGATTACTACGAATGCAATTAATTATATTAGTAATAATTTAGTATTTGACGGGAAAACTAAAAACGCATTGGTTTTTATAGCGAACAAGGACGAGAAAGATGTTAACTCGAAAAACCCAATTGATATCCTTCAAAAAAAAGCAAGAGCCTATAAAGGAAAAACAGGCTCAATTTCCGATAGTCAAATAATGAAACTTGTTGCTGTTGAGCCAAAGTGTTCTTCGCCCTGCCCAGTAGTACCAGGAAATAATTGTAAATATGTATATGGTAGCGGTAGCGGATATCAGTGCTTTTTCTCTACTTCATGTGGCGGATCAGACGTTAGCCAAAGTTTAATTGCTTCTAATGGCATGTCAATAGATACAATTAATAGTACCTATAATTCAAGCCTTCATTATGCGTTAAGAAATAATATATTATCAGCAAGTCAGTTTGGCCAGAATTATATTGATTATTACTACAGTTTGAGTGGTGTTTATAAAGACAAATACACCTTGGCAATACAAATTGAAACAACAAGGGTTCTATTTGATTTAAATTCATCTATTCAGAAATTGAATAATTATGCAAGTAATGGGAATGCAATTTTTTTAACAACAAGCATGAAAAATAGAATCTCCAGCTTAATTAATAGTTATAAACAAATTTACAATGATAATTATACAGAGGCTGTTTTTCAGAATATATTGCAGGATATGGCTTGGGCACAAAACAAAACTATTAATCAAATAAAGACTCAGTTTTAAGCAGATAAAATTTTTAAGGATTAACTCAGAGCTATTGAAAAAAATCGATTTTTTATCAGTTATAAAATAACACATGCAACCATAATAATGTACAATATTTCGATTTCTTGGATTCGGAAAAATAAAATAGAAACCATTTGGGTGTAGTAATAAAAAATGGAATGATTGCTAAAACAATGGACTAGATAAGCGGGTATTATATTTAAAAAGGTTATTGAAATGCTTTTCAATAACCTTTTGTTTTTTTTAAGATAAAAAAACCGCCTCAACCGAGACGGTATTAAATAACTTCAAGACGTACAACGATGGCTTTAATTAGGATAAGGTGCGGATCAGGTTAAATGGTTTAGGGGCGAAAATAGTTTATTGGTTTTCTGGATATGGATCAATGCTTTTCTAAGAAATTGGGTTGGTTCAGGACCTGGATTAAAAAGGGTGTTTTTCTAAGGATTGGTTGGTTTTTTTAGGATCTCTTGGTTTGGTCTTTCGTACTATCGGATTTGATGATGTAAAGATGCAGCGGAAATTGCGCTCCTCTAAATTATTTCGATCTACTGTTCGATAGTTTCGATTTTTGGACATTTTTCTTCGATAAACAAGGAAGAAATATTTTTTGAATCATTTAAATGTGTTCGTGAGGAACAGTAGTCGTTTGATAAGTATCCGGCCAACTTTTGGTAGTTTTAATGACAAAGCAAGTTCTTTAGCCGATTATAATATTAATCCAAAACTCAATATGCTGGCTTCAAGAACCTGGTTTAGAGGTAAGAAGTTTTTTTATTTTTCGTGGAGAACTATTCCTGATTTGAGGGCAGTTAATTTCGACAATACCGCAAGATCTAAACTATGACGAATTCAAACTCAGTTATCAGAAATATTTTTGTCATCATTTTATTAGCACTGTCTTCGGCTTTATCGGCTCAGGACAGTGTTAATACAAAACCTAGAAAATTGCCGTATTCAAAATACAAAACGATGCAACTTATATGGGTCAATTTCAGTGGTTATGCTTTTTATGCTCCTTCAACAAATGACGGTAGTTTTTCAATTTCTATAACACCAAACTATGGATATTACCTAACAAAAAACTTTGAAATCGTTACTGGATATTCTTTTATTTATACCAAATTCGGATCACTTTCGCAGATTAATTCATCCATTAATCACCAGGTTTCTTTGACTGGAAGATTTTATCCGTTTAGAAAACTCAATTTTATATATGTTGAATCTGGATTACAAGCAGGCAATTATACCATTGAAAAAATTTCTGAAAGTATTCAGAGAAACTTATTTAGTACGAATTTGATAGCGGGATTTGGTTTTGAGATTCTTCCTAGGAAGGGAAAATACGTTATCAATTTTTCTGCTCTTTACGCATTTCCGTTCAACAGAATGTTTAAACCTGATTTTATCAGATCTCTCGGTTTTGGCTTTGTTATCAAAAAATAAAAAAACCATCTCAACAAGATGGCTTTAATAACTTTCAGACGTACAACATGGTTTTAAAGGATCGGATCAAATGGTTTGTCGAACTGTTTTCTCGGTTTTTAGGATCAGGATCAAAAAGGGTATTTTTCTAAGGATTGGTTTGTTTTTTAGGATCTCTTGGTTTGGTCTTTCGTACTATCGGATTTGATGATGTAAAGATCCATCGGAAATTGTGCAGCTTGCAATTAATTCGATATACTGTACTATACATTCGATTTTTGGACAAATTCCTTCGATAAAATTATTAATTGTTTTATTAATCCATGTATTGAATAGAAAATCATTGATACGAAGTACCAATCATGACGATCATTTACCCCTCTTTTTCAGGAGAGGGGAAGGGGGCGAGGTAAAATTTTATTTAAGATATTTAATAACCTCTTCACTCATGGGCTTTGTTTTGTGAAGTATAACAGTTATTAATTTTCCATTTTCATCCAATAAAAATTTAGTAAAATTCCATTTGATGGGATCTTCAATACCCATCTTTTTTGCTTCTTCAGTAAGGTATTTAAACAAGGGATGAATATCTTCTCCCTTCACCGAAACTTTTTCCGCCATTAAAAATTTTACACCGTAATTTTTTTTGCAGAACTCTGCAATCTCTCCATTGCTTCCGGGTTCTTGCTGTCCAAAATTATTGGCCGGGAAACCAATAATCACCAGCTTGTCTTTATATGCTTCATATAACTTTTCCAATTCGGCATATTGAGGTGTATTGCCACATTGAGAAGCGGTATTTACAATCATTATCTTTTTTCCTTTGAATTTGGAAAAATCAATTTCGCCTCCTTCAAGGCCCGGCACTTTAAAATCATAAATGGAGGAAGCACCAATCAGTAATGCGGCGATCAAGGCAACACGTAACATATTAATTTGTTTTTTAGTTTAATAAAACAATACTATTGCAAAGATGGTGCAGAAAAAGGTAAATACCAGAATAATCGTAGAAGCGGAAAGGAAATAATTTTTTAATTGAATAGAAATGGCAAAACTTATTGTTTTTCGTAGCAACCCAGGTCGGGCAAACCTATGTTTCGGGGTTTGCCATCAAGGTCGATTGCAACACCGGTAGCTATTCCTTTATTAAGGGCTGGTGAATCGTCCTTTAACCTGAAATTATAAATTCTTCGTTGTGTATTTACGGTATCAAACTGTGGGTTTTGATTGGCAACGATATTGGAGGAGCTGCTGTTGGCCGGATTGTTTTTTACTTTCCAAAGGCAGTTTTGAAAACTGGCCGTAAAACTTCCGGTACCTAATTTACTTGTAATCACTTCATCTTCTACGGTGCCGTTATCTCCCCAAAAAATACAGTTTTTAAAAGATGCATTTAGATTTGAAGTCAAAATGGTATTGCCTTGCTTAATAAAATCAGTTACTAACAATACGGATTCTTTGTGTAATAAGAATGAATTGGAGAAGGCGGTACTGGTGCAATGCGTAAAGTCGTAAGTACCTCCATATGCGAGAATAATATTTTTACCGCAATTACTGATCAAACAATTTTGTGCTTTTATAGAAGAGCGTATTCCTAAAATACCTGCATCAAAACAATTATCGATGATGCATTCATTAAGAATAATTTTTGGATTTGCATTCAATGATGGTTTTTCAATAACTATTCCCTGGAATGAATTTTTGATGATTGCATAGCTTAATATATTATCCTTGCTTTCTCCACGAAAATAAATACCAGGCCAGCTTGCAGGGTAGTCTCTATAAGGTTCATCGAGGCGATCACCAGAAAAAATAACTCTTGTACTATCATATTTTTCACCATTAATTTTTAAGGTACCATCCACCAAAAAGGGGGCATCGGCATGAAGGTATACCCTGGTTCCTTTTTCTATAGTAAGAGTAACGTTGGTGTCTACCTGTAATCCCCCTAATAATACATAAGGTTTAGCATTGGTCCATGTTTCGTTTGTTATTATTCTTCTCGAGCGGAAAAAATTAGCATTTTGCCCCCATGCTTCTAATTGTACTAATTGTTTATTTCCATTATACTGAATAGTTATACTGTCTTGAATTACAAAAGGAAGATCAGCGATTGTTGGATTAATTTTTACAGTCACAAAAACATACACACTGTCATTGGCTTCTACTTCAACATTATTTACTTCACTGGAAGCAATACCATCTACATTCATTTTAAAATTAGAGGAAGAACCTCCATTTAATTTTACACTTGATAGGCGTAGTTTCTGATTATTGTTATTGTAAATGCGAAAGAAATGAGTAACCGATCCGGTGCTGGTAAAAACGGTATCAAAACGCAGGGAGTCTGCGGACGTGCTGAGTTTTGCATCTGACCCTGTAATAAAGGATTCTTTTTTACAGGAAGCAATCACGAGAATCAAAAGCAATATTGAAATAACAAATGGTTTCATCCGGTTCAAAAATAAACAGTTAAGATCAAATGAAAACGTATGGGTCGTATTTTAATTGTTAGCTAAATAGAAGTATAGGCAAGCGTAGCAATATTTAGTTTGCTATTCTCTGCTTTTAGTAATTCGTGTCCACAGGCTTCAAGGGTCGCTCCTGTAGTAGTAACATCGTCTATCAATAATAATCGTTTGTTGCGGATGGAATTTTCCTCTTTCAATTCAAATCGGCCTTCCATATTTTGCCATCGTTCAATCCGGTTTTTACGGGTTTGAGTTTCGGTAGCTTTTGTTCGTATCACTACATTTGGTAAAAACGGTATGCCGGTAGCTTCAGAAAATCCTTCACATAAAATGGCTGCCTGGTTATATCCTCTTTTTCGTTCACGTGATGGAAATAATGGGAGTGCAATTAAAGCATCTATTGAGCTAAACCGATTAGATTGGATAAATGTCTTTCCCATTTGTTTGCCTAAAAAATACCCGATTTCTTTATTGCCATTATATTTTAATTGATGTAATAAATTTTGCAACAAAGAATTTTTTGTAAAATATAAATAACTGGCCGCAGCTACAATGGGTATTCTTCCCCAGAAAATTTTTTCTACCGGGTTGTTTCCATGCATATGAAAATTGGTCGTCGGTAACCTGTTATTGCAATAAAGACAAAGTATTTGTTCCTTGTCAATAATATCATTTCCACAACCGACACAGAGATGTGGAAAGAAAAGATGACTAATACTATCCCTGATATTCTTGATTGCAGTCGTCATGCTAGAAGAGATATTGATACAGTTCTTCTACTCTTCCCATGGTTATGATTTCTATGTTTAGTTTTTGACTGGTCAATCCTTTTTGGTTGTATTTTGATACAATAATTTTTTCAAAGCCTAACTTTTCTGCTTCGGCGATTCGCTGTTCGATGCGGTTTACCGCTCTTATTTCACCGCTTAATCCAACTTCTCCTGCATAACAAATTGTATGTGCCAGAGGTACATCTTCGTAGGAACTTAACAATGCACATAACACGGCAAGATCAATAGAAGGGTCCTCAACTTTCAATCCACCTGCAATATTCAAAAACACATCTTTAACTCCAAAGTGAAAACCTCCTCTTTTTTCCAGAACTGCCAGTAATAATTGCAGCCTCCTCAAATCGAAGCCAGAAACAGTTCGTTGTGGATTTCCATATACCGATTGTGTAACTAACGCCTGAACTTCTATGAGCAGGGGCCGCATTCCTTCTATTGTAGCAGCAATGGCAATGCCGCTTAGTTGCTCTTCTTTTTGTGTGATAAGTATTTCGCTTGGGTTAGTAACACAGCGCATACCCGTAGCAGTCATTTCGTAGATACCTAATTCAGCAGTACTTCCAAAACGATTTTTTAAAGTCCGTAAAATACGATAAGCATAATTTCGATCTCCTTCAAACTGCAATACAGTATCTACCATGTGTTCAAGAATTTTTGGGCCCGCAATACTTCCATCTTTGGTAATATGCCCAATTAAAAAAACGGGAGTATTCGTTTCTTTTGCGAATCGTTGGAGTTCTGCCGCCGATTCTCTTATTTGAGAAATACTTCCGGGAGAGGAATCGATATAGGGCGATTGAAGTGTTTGTATCGAATCAACAATTACAAGATCTGGTTTTAGTTTTTTTATTTCCTGGAAAATTATTTGTGTTGACGTTTCAGTAAGTAAATAAAAATTTTCATTGGCAATATTTAAGCGGTCGGCTCGCATTTTTATCTGCTGTTCACTTTCTTCTCCGCTTATATAAAGAGTTGTATAATTATTAAGTAATAATCCATTTTGCAGAAACAAGGTTGATTTACCAATACCAGGTTCTCCGGCAACCAAAATTACACTTCCCTGAACAATACCTCCTCCTAAAACCCGGTTCAATTCACCATCCTGCGTAACAATTCTTTTATGTTCTGTACTTTTTATTTCGCTTAACGAAATTGTTTTTGAACTGCGGTTATTATCATTATATCCTTTCCAGCTATTTTCGTTTTTAATAGTTCCTTTTTGAATTACTTCTTCTGTAAAAGTATTCCAGCTATTACAAGAAGTACATTTTCCAACCCATTTAGCACTTTCATATCCACAACTAGTACAGAAAAAAGCTGTTTTTGTTTTGCTCATTTGTTAAAGATAGGATGTAATATTATAGATTGATTCAACAGATCGTTGCTTGTTGGTTGAATAAAAAAAAATCAACCATTACAATTTTGCAGGTGCAACTATTTTTTCAAAAATGAAAACTATAATTGAATTTAAAGAAAGAAAAATAACAGCGAGACGAAGAAAAAAAACAAAAAATAATTTTTGAAGAAGTATAAAAAATATTGAATGAAATACTTTTATTTATTGTATCCTATCTTAAAAAGTAAAAGGGCCGGCATTACTGCAGACCCTTTACTTACTAACCCATTAAATTCTGACACTAAATTACAAATTGGCGCCAGATAACAAAATTAATTTTAGATGTTGTTGATAAATTTTAATGCGATGAATAAAGGCCCCAAAAACGCAAATACTTTTTAAGTACTTGAAAAACAAACGATTACTTCTACCGGACCCCCTTAAATTAGATAAAATGCTAAGTTGTCAGCATTTGGTGTTCGTGGTTTTAAAATATGTCTCTTACCTTCAAAAAATGGCAGAAAAAAATAGGTAAAATAGAACTAAAAATAATTGGATTTTGATTTGATAATAGGTATACAAGCATAAAAATTAAGCCCTATGACACCGTCGCTAATGATAATTTCAATTGGATTTTTGTTGATTAGTATGGTAGTTTCTGGCGTACTAAAAAGCAAATTTGCAACTTATAGCCGCATACCCCTGTTTAGTGGATTAAGTGGTAAAGAGATAGCAGAAAAAATGCTGCGTGAGAATGGAATTACAGACGTAAAAATAACCTCCGTAAACGGGTTTTTAAGCGATCATTATAATCCTCTGACAAAGACTGTAAATCTTAGTCCAGAAGTATTTAACAGCAGTTCAATAGCCTCAGCGGCGGTTGCGGCCCACGAATGCGGCCATGCTGTACAACATGCCAGAGGATATCAATGGCTAATGCTCCGAAGCAGACTTGTTCCGGTTGTTCAATTTAGTTCTGGTATTATACAATGGGTATTGCTTGGGGGTATATTGCTTATAAACACCTTTCCTCCATTGTTATTAGGCGGTATCATATTATTTGGTTTAACAACCCTTTTTTCTCTAGTAACCTTACCCGTAGAATTTGATGCAAGCAGGAGGGCTCTTCATTGGCTTGAGAATAGTAATTCTGCCACAACGCAGGAGCAACCAAAGGCAAAAGATGCGTTGAAATGGGCTGCCTTAACCTATGTGGTAGCAGCAGTTGCTTCTACTGTTACATTAATTCAATACGTGTTGATTTACAACAATCGGAATAGGAATTAGAAGATTATATATAAACAAAGTTGTATTTGAGAGTATTGGTTTTTTTTGATTCTAAGCAGCAATCTTATTTTGCCTTTTGTCCTGTTTCTTGGCCGTTAATTTAATTTCTCCTATTTTTAACACCATTTTCTAACAAAACTAACAGACATGAGAAAAACTCTAACTCTCCTTTCGGGAATGTTGTTACTATTCTGTACTGCATTCTCACAAACAAAAGAGGTTTCCGGACGAGTTGCTGATGCAACCGGCGCACCACTACCAGGTGTTTCCGTGTTGGTTAAAGGCACGAAAACGGGTACGACAACAGACGCTAGTGGAAAATTCAGTATTCAGGTAAAAGACGGAGCAACCCTTGTTATTTCAGGCGCCAGCTATGGCTCTGTGGAGGTAAAAGCTACTCCAGGGACAGCAATGACCATAACGCTTTCTGAAAAGAAACAGGAATTAACTGAAGTAGTTGTAACTGCTTTGGGTATTCGCCGTGAGAAAAAAGCGCTAGGGTATGCTGTTTCAACGATTGATAAAAAATCATTGGAACTTCGCCCGGATGGCGATATAGTTCGGTTGCTGAATGGAAAAGCACCTGGTGTTGATATTGGAGCAACCAGTGGTATATCTGGTAGTGGTACAAACATAATTATCCGTGGAGTAAATACTATCTCAGGAAGTTCTCAACCTTTATTTATTGTTGATGGAGTTCCTTTTGATGCATCTACCAATGCTCAGGCAAGTTTTGTATATGGAAATACAACTACCAGCCGCTTTCTGGATTTTGATCCAAACAATATAGAAAGTATCAGTATCCTGAAAGGCTTAAGTGCAACTACACTTTATGGTGAGTTAGGCCGTAATGGAGTTGTGGTAGTAACTACAAAAAATGGCGCTAATCGTAAAATTGCCAAAAAAACAGAAGTAACTGTTACCCAATCTTTATTCTTAAACAATGTATCTAACCTTCCCGATTATCAATACACCTATGGCGGTGGTTTCGATCAAAGCTTAGGCCTGGCATTCTTTAGTAACTGGGGTGCTAAGTTTGCAGATCCTGCTGTAAAGGTTGCACATCCTTACGACAGGGCTGCATTGCAAGGAGTTTTTCCAGAATTTCAACAGATTGCAGGAAATAGCAATGACCTGATTTATGAATATAAACCCTACCGAAATTCAGTAAAGAATTTCTTCCGTACAGGTCAGATTAAAACTACTTCGGTGAATGTTGCTGCCTCCGGACAAAATATAAACTTTAGTGCAAATTATAGTTATATGGATGATCAGGGTTTTACACCGGGCAATAGTGTTTATAAAAATACTTTTGGAATGGGTGGAACAGCTAAACTCGCTAACAATATTACCCTTAGCGGTACATTCAATTATGCGTCCACTGATTTTAAGTCTCCACCTACTTCTACCAGTTTTGGAAGTAATCCTTCCGTATCATCTGTATTTGGAAACTTAATTTATACTCCAATTGCAATTAACCTGAGTGGCTCACCTGCAGATGGGCCAAACTACCTGCCTTGGGAAAACCCACTCGACCATTCTTCTATATATTATAGAGGTGGTAATGATATTCAAAACCCTTATTGGACAGTTGCAAACAGTTTTACTGGCCAAAAAGTGAATCGTATTTTTGGAAATCTTCAATTTCGGTATGAAGTTTTGAAAGGGTTGAACGTAAGCTATCGGTTAGGATATGATAATTATAGTGATTTTAATTACCTGTCTCAGAATAAAGGTGGTACTGTTGGTGGTTCCGATTATACATTGGGTGTTCATAGAACCGTAAACGGTTTTAACACGATCTGGGACCATTCAATTCAGTTAGATTATTTAAAGAACATTACTTCAGATCTTAATCTGAACGTAAATGCCGGCCTTAATTCTCAGGAGAGAATTTATACCCAAAACGGCCAAAGAAGTACCCAGCAATTAGTTTATGGATTATTTGACCATGATAACTTTATTACACATCAGAATACAAGTGAAGGGGGCGGAGGTTTAGATTTTAAGTCAACCTCGCAGTCTATTGGTCTCTTTGCTCAGGGTACGTTGGGGTATAAAGAATATGTATACTTAACATTGGGTGGAAGAAATAGCTGGACGTCTAACCTCGAAAAAGCTAACCGTTCAATTTTCTATCCTAGTACAAGTATCTCATTTGTTCCTACTTCGGCTATACCTGCATTACAAAATAGCAAGTTGCTTAATTACCTGAAATTACGCGCAGGATATGCAACCAGTGCAAATTTTGGTTCTCCTTATAGCACAAGGAATACACTTAACATTGGAACAAATGTGTTTGTGGATCGTGTTGGTACGGTACTTAATGTGAATACAATTGGTAATGCGTTGGCTAATCCTAATCTTAAACCAGAATTGCTGAAAGAATTAGAAGTAGGGTTGGAAGGTAAATTTCTTAATAACCGGTTGAATGTAGATTTCACTTATTATAACCGCGTTTCTAATGATCAGATATTAGATAGAGATCTGGATCCTGCTACAGGGTTTTCTGTAACTTCTATTAACGCTGGTTCAGTAAGAAATAAAGGGATAGAAATTGCTTTTGGATATACAGTTGTTCGTACCAAAGATTGGAACTGGCAACTTGATGCAAACTTTACACGAAACAGAAATAAAGTATTTGACCTTCCTACCGATATCAAACAAATTGGTATAGCAGGTTTTTCAAACGAAGGTTTATTTGTAATTGAGGGCCAGCCATTAGGTGTTATTCAGGGTACTTCTACACAAAAAGATCCTAAAACAGGACAGCGCCTGGTGAATAGTAATGGTGATTATATTTCTAGTACAGAAATAGGTATCATCGGTGATCCGAATCCGGATTATAAATTAACCGGAATCAGTACACTAAGCTGGAGAGGATTTTCTTTTCGCATGCAGTGGGATTATACTAAAGGTGGAGATATGTTAGCATATACACCCGGCACCCTAATTGGTCGCGGATTGACAAAGGATACAGAATTTGATCGTTTGCTTCCGGTTATTTTACCAGGAGTAAAAGCAGACGGTACTCCTAATGATATTCAAATCAGTGCAAGCCAGGCTTATTTTAATAACCTCAGCGGATTCTTTGGAATGGCAGATCTGATCACCTATGATGCAACGATATTGCGTTTACGTGAAGCTTCTCTATCCTATTCATTGCCACAAACTGTTTTATCAAAAACACCATTTGGCTCTGCGTCTATAACTATTTCAGGCCAGAACCTTTGGTACAACGCACCTTATTTTCCTGAACATGTGAATTTTGATCCTGAAGTTAATAGCTTGGGAGTTAGTAATGGTCGTGGTTATGAAACTTTAGCAGGACCAACTTCTCGTAGAATTGGTGCCAGCTTACGTGTTACATTCTAAATTATCGAACAGTAAAAAATAGTTGATATGAAATTCAAAAAAATAATTATCAGTTTACTGGCCGTAGCCATTTTGGGGGCATGTAGTAAGATTTCTGATAAATTCGACAGCAATCTGAATAACCCCAATACGCCAGATCCTTTATCTGCCAACTCAGACCTTTACCTGAACGTTGTTCAGTTAGGATTCGCTGGCTTATTTGATGGCGCGTCCGATATCGGAATGCAGATAACCCGTCAGATCGTAATGTACGGGCCAACTTACGGTAATGCCTACACGCCAACAAGTTTTGATGGCTTGTGGAGTACTGCTTATACATCCGTGTTAAAACATGCGAATGTGTTAATTCCGATCGCTGAAACGCAAAAGAAATTTGTAGTAGTGGGAATGACCAAAATAATGAAAGCCTATACGTTAATGACGATGGTTGATTTATTTGGAAATATTCCTTTTACCGATGCTAACCAGGGTGCTTCTAATACAAACCCAACGGTAGAAGCCGGTAAGGATGTATATGCGAAGGCGATCGTTTTATTGGATGAGGCAATTGCTGATCTGGCAAAAGTTCCTGCTTCTTATCCTGGCCAATTTGATTTATTTTATAAGGCTGCAAATGCTGCCGGGGCTGCAAAGTGGGTCACATTGGCAAAAACCTTGAAATTGAGAGCGTATGTTACTACCCGTTTGGTAGATGCTTCTGCTAAAAGTAAAATTGATGCATTGCTTACTGCCAATGATTTAATCGATACACCTGCAGAAGATTTTGAATTCAAATATGGTACTACTCAAACAAATCCGAATAGCAGGCATCCCCGGTATAATGGAAATTATTCGGCAACCGGTAGTGCAGGTGATTATATGGGAACTTACTTTATGTGGGCCATGGTAAGAGAGAAGGCAAGTTTTAGTAATAATCCTGCTATCGACAAAAGCGATCCCCGTACACGTTATTATTTTTATCGTCAGCGTACAAGTTATGCCGAGGTTAGTCAGGTTACTTCATCTTGTTCTGTAGCCCCTCCTCCGAATCAATATCCGGCTGGTATGCCTTTCTGTTTAATAACCTCTGGTTTTTGGGGTAGGGATCACGGTGATAATAGCGGTATTCCACCAGACGGACCATTGCGGACTACCGTTGGTATTTATCCAAATGGGGGTGATTTTGATGCAGGACAAGGGGTTAGTGTTGGTTTAAACAGAGGTGGTTTGGGTGCTGGTATTCAACCTATTTGGCAATCTTCCTTTACAGAATTTCTCAAAGCTGAATCAGCACTAATACTAAGTACTACCGGTAATGCCCGTACGTTTTTACAAAATGGAGTTACAGCGTCCATTGCAAAGGTCATAGGATTCCCAGCAACTATTGGTGTAACGCCCAACCCTACCTATGTTCCAAGTACTGTACGTCAGACACAGTATGTCACTGATGTGCTTACTGCCTATGACAATGCTGCAACCAATGATGCAAAGTTGGAAATTATTGTAAAGGAATACTATTTAGCACTCTGGGGAAATGGCGTTGATGCTTTTAATAATTATCGCAGAACGGGTAAGCCTTCGAATATGCAGTTGCCAATTGTTACAGCTCCCGGTAATTTTTCAAGTTCAATGTTCTATCCATCTGTTCACGTAAACCGTAATCAGAATGCTGCTCAAAAAAGCGGTGTGGATGTGCATGTTTTCTGGGATACTAACCCTCCAGGTTTCAATAAATAAAAAATATTAATTATGCGCAAACTATTAATTAAAGTACTATTTATATCTGTTGTTGCCATACTTATGTATGCCTGTACCAAGCAGAAGAATGTAGCGGATTTCACCAACCTTAGTTCAGGAGCTTATGTAACTTTAGTAAAAAATGGAAACCTTATACTCGATTATGGTAACCTTTCAACTACATCAGCAGACATCACTGTTCAGCAATTAGGAGCAGATATCGATAAAATAAAAGTTTATGCTACTGAAGGATTGGCCAACTTTGATAAAACCAAATGGAAGGCGGTAAAAGAAGTAGCCTACGTTGGTGGGGAGTTGCAATTAAAAGTTACTGCTATAGAATTAGCAACAGGTTTAGGTATTGCTCCTGCTGCATTAAAAACAGGATCTCCTTATACTTTTTATAATGAACTTATTTTGAAAGATGGACGTGTATTTAGTTCAGCCAATACTAATAGCGCATTCCAGGGAATCTCTAATTACAAAATGGCAATGAGCTGGCAAGCTGTAGTAGTTTGTCCTTATGTTGCTCCGATGGCTGGTACTTATAAAGTAATTACTGATGACTGGGCAGATTGGAATACTGGCGATTTAGTAACTCTTACAGATGTTGCAGGAAATAAGTTGGATCTTAGTGCCGTTTGGCCCAACCCACTCTATGGATCTATTGTTACGCCCTTGGTAATTTCATTAGATCCCGCAACAGGTGCTGCAACCATTCCGGCTAATATAACTTTCGGCAATTATGGTTCTTACAATGCTAAAACATTATCGGGTAGTTCTGGTTATGTTTTTTCCTGTACAGGAACTGTTACGCTGGTGATACATGTTGATGCCGGGCCTTTTGGCGATCAGGGTTTCTTGAAATTAATTTTAAAGAAACAGTAAGAATAATATTTTATAAAAAATGGCCTACAAATTATTTTGTAGGCCATTTTTTATTTTTAGAAGATTTATAAATTCCCATTATTGAGATGAAAAATACGCGTTACAATTTTATCTCATCCTCGTGTTGATCGAAAAAATGGAACTCCGTAAGGTGATAATTACTGTTTTCTTTTAAATGCACTTTTTGCCCAAATTTCCATCTCCATTTCCATTGCCTGGAATTGAATAGGCGCCCCTTTGTTAGATAGGCATACAATATTGGATGAACGGATACGGTAAGGTTTTTATGCTGATGGGTAATTAAATAACTGAGATTTTTTTCGATCTCATCTTCCAGTATCAGAGTAGAAGATATTTTACCGGTACCACTGCAACTGGGGCATATTTCCTGTGTATTAATATTCATCTCCGGCTTCATACGTTGCCGGGTAATTTGCATTAATCCAAATTTTGAAATTGGAAGAACCGCATGCTTGGCCCTATCTTGCCGCATAAATTCCTCCATGGCCTCCATCAACTTTCGTTTGTTTTCCGGAAGCTTCATATCAATAAAATCTGCTACAATAATTCCACCAAGGTCTCTCAATCTTAATTGACGGGATATTTCTGCTGCTGCCTCCAAATTGGTTTCCATGGCATTTTGTTCCTGGTTATTACTTACACTTTTATAACCACTGTTTACATCAATTACATGCAGTGCTTCTGTATGCTCAATTATTAGATAAGCACCACTCGGTAGGTTAACCGTTTTTCCAAAAGCAGCTTTTACCTGTTTGGTAATTCCAAACTGATCAAAAATGGGGAGGCCATTGTGGTAAAAAGAAACAATTTCACTTTTCTCTGGCGCAATGCGTAAAATATAATTACGTGTATCGTTAAAAATATTTTTATCGTTTACAACAATTTTATTGAAAGATTCATTCAATAAATCGCGGAGCATACTGGTGGCTTTTGTTTGCTCGCTTAAAATTTTTGCCGGAGCAACAGAGCCTATTAGACTATTTTGAATAATCCTCCATGTTTCTACCAACATAGAAAGGTCTTCATGTAATTCTGCTGTGTTTTTTCCTTCAGCGGCAGTGCGTACAATTACACCAAAATTTTTAGGCTTAATGGCTTCTACAATCTTTTGTAATCGCTTACGCTCCTCGGAAGAATGAATTTTCCTCGACACTGCAACAATATCATTGAATGGGGTAATTACAACAAAACGTCCTGGTAATGAAATCTCACAACTCAATCGCGGCCCTTTTGCAGCTATAGGTTCTTTTAAAATTTGTACTAGTATATTTGGCTTGCCACTAAGGACTTCATTAATTTTCCCGGTTTTAACTATTTCAGGTTCCACCTGAAAAGTTGAGAAATCAAAACCGGTGTCGGGTGTAACGTTTATTGCCTGCTGTGTAAACTTAAGTAAGGACCTTGCATAAGGGCTTAAATCTGTATAATGAAGAAAGGCGTCCTTTTCAAATCCAACATCAACAAAAGCAGCGTTTAATCCCGGAATAAGCTTTTTAACTTTTCCAAGATATAAGTCTCCCACGGCAAAACTGGCATCCGCTTTTTCGTGATGCAGTTCTACCAGCTTTTTATCCTCTAAAAGTGCAATTTCTACACCTTGGGGAGCTGCATTAATAATTAGTTCCTTATTCAAGCATTTCTCTTTTACCGTCAAAGCATCATCACTACAAGGAAAGTTCGCTGAGATAATATCATTTGTAATTTATTATTTGCAAAACAATCGGGCATGCATAATAAAAAACAATTAATAAGGTCAGCTAAAATCTGCCTGCGTACAGGCAGAAATAAGAAGGAGACGGCCGGCATACAAGGATTAGCCGGCCGCTATAGAAGAAATTTATCTGTTCTTCTTCTTATGGCGGTTCTTTCTCAATCTTTTTTTACGCTTGTGCGTCGCAATTTTATGACGCTTTCTTTTTTTACCACAAGGCATGATTCACTGAATGATTTAGTTTAACAATTATATTTAAATATTTATCACAAAGATGTACATGGGAAAGGAATAAAAATGAAATACAATTCCTAATAAAAATTCTTTAACCCTTTCCCTTTTAATTCTTAGCTTATTTCTATAACTCTTTTGTTACTATTTAATTCTTTATCTCCTTTCTCTTTTCGCTCATATCTTAATTCTTTATCCCTTTCTCCTCTTATCTCATTTCTTCAACTCTTCAATCCTGCTATCAATCTCTTTTATTATATCCTCTTCTCCATTAAAAAACTTTTTACTCGCTTCGTACCATTTAATTGCATTCCCTTTATCACCTTTTCGCTCATATGTTTCTGCCAGCGTCAACAATACTTCCAGGTTTTCAGGTTGTTTAATGGCTACTTTTTTTAAGCGCTCAATTGCTTTGTCCAATTGGCCCGATTCAATACCTCCCAAACCAAGCATTAGCTGGGCATACATATTTGTTGAATCTCTTTCTGCAACTTCTCTTATAAGCTGAATTCCCTGCATTGGGTTTTCGCTGATGTTTCCAAAAAGATAACAACTCCCCAATCCAACCTTACTTGAATCATTTGCCGGATTTATTTGTAATGCCTTTTCAAATAACTCTTTTGCTTCCTTTCCCATCCAATTTTTTAAAGCCGGATTGGTTTGTTGACGCAAACCGTTCAAAAAATTGTGGGCAGCAAAGGTGAGGCTTTTCTCCGAATTTTCCAATTTAGAAACCATACCTAAATAATAAGAATATGGCATAAGCAGATGAGCTGTATCTTTCCAAAAAGATGCAATTTGCTTATAAACTTTTAGTTGTTGTTCTTTTACATCGCCACGAACAACTGCTGTTTCTAATTGATTGATATAGGCCTGCTGTTCAATGCTTAATTGTTGTTTTGATGCCGCAAGAATAGTGGAAATGGTAATTGCTTCGCCACCAGGTTTACTTTCTTTAACTAAAGCATCAGGCTTTGCTTTCGAAAGAGGCGGAACGGTTTGTCCGAAAAAATAAATTAAGCAGAACAGCAAAGCTCCGCTGGAAATAAGAATGATTTGTTGTTTTTTCACTGCGTCAAATAAAATTTTAGCAGCAAAATTACATCTCACGATCGGGGTTTGGTTGATCTTCTTTTATAGATTGTAATTTTTTTACCTCAGCAACAAACTCTTTTGCTGGTTTAAACGCAGGAATAAAATGTTCCGGGATATGTACAGCTATATTTTTTTTAATATTTCGTCCAATTTTAGCAGCTCTTTTTTTTATGATAAAACTACCGAAGCCTCGGATATAAATATTTTCTCCGGCAGCCAAAGTATCTTTAACTTCCTTGAACATGGTTTCCAGCGTAACCAATACATCAACCTTTGGGATACCTGTTTTTTCAGATATTTGGTTAACGAGGTCTGCTTTTCTCATAAAATTGAATTTTTAAGGGGTTTAAAAAAATCAGTTTATTTTTTCCCTGCCAACACACACATAATCAATTCATTACTAAATTAGAGTATTATTTTCAAACTAGCAAGAAAAGTATAAACTATTGATAATGACTTGAGAAGATGGCTTTTGACCTCTTTTACAAGTATGCTCATTTTCAAAACGTTAAAGTATTATAATTATTATGAATCCCGATTTTAGCCGATTACTTTTAAAATGGAACAAAGAGCAAAATGATCGAAAAATGCCCTGGAAAGGAGAAAAAGATCCATATAAAATATGGCTAAGTGAAATCATTTTACAACAAACAAGAGTTGAGCAAGGCTGGGCCTATTATGAAAAATTCATAAACTTTTTTCCAACGATAACCCACCTTGCAAAGGCAAAAGATGAAAAGGTGTTTAAATTATGGGAAGGTCTCGGATATTACACCCGTTGTAAGAATTTACTATCTACTGCAAGAAAAATCTATAAAGATTACCAGGGTATTTTCCCAAGCGATTACGAAAACATAAAAAAATTAAAAGGTATTGGCCCTTATACTGCTGCTGCAATTGCATCCTTTGCATTTGATTTGCCCTATGCAGTAGTCGACGGAAATGTTCAACGGGTGTTATCAAGATATTTTGGAGTTAATACTGCAATAGATACATCTAAAGGAAAAAGATTTTTTGATGAGTTAGCGCAATCATTATTAAATAAAAAAAGCCCCTCTACTTACAATCAGGCGATCATGGATTTTGGAGCAGTAATTTGTAAGCCTCAAAATCCTTTATGTTTAAAATGCATACAAAAAAACGATTGTGTAGCAAATAAACTCAATTGTGTTAAAGAGCTTCCGGTAAAAGAAAAAAGATTAATAAAAAAAGATCGCTGGTTTTATTACTACCTATTTGTGGTTAATCAAAAAATCTATGTACGCAAGCGGACCCAAAAAGATATCTGGCAAAACCTATACGAGTTTGTATTGGAAGAAACTAAAACTGCCGTCATTCATTCTTTCGACAATCCAGGTGTACTAAAAAATATTATTGGCAAAAACGCTTATACCATCGTTTCCGTTAGTAAAACGTATCGTCAAATGCTCTCGCATCAGGTAATTAATGGGCAGTTCATCGTTGTTGCTTTAAGAAAGGAGTTGCCTTCCTTAAAGGAATGTTTACTAACAGAAAAAAATAAATTAAACCGATTGGCTTTTCCGGGAATAATAAATCAATATCTCGAATCACAACCGGAAATCTTTTCAACATTGGGCAAATGACCGATAAAAAAAAGGGTAATTGTCTTTTAAAAATTTTAACTTTAAGAGGAAATAATTTCGAGAGGTGATTTTGAATCATTAAACTTAATCTTTATGAGAGGTGTAAACAGGGTGATGCTGATAGGCAACTTAGGCAAAGATCCGGATGTACAATTTCTCGAAGGAAATATAGGTGTAGCTAAATTTCCATTAGCAACTACGGAAACATTTAAAGATCGGGGTGGTAAACTTATTTCACAAACTGAGTGGCATACCGTTGTATTATGGAGGGGTTTAGCGGAACTGGCTCAAAAATACCTTCACAAAGGAAGCCTTGTATACATCGAAGGCAGATTGAGAACACGTACCTGGGAAGACAAAGAGGGGAATAAAAAATTCGCAACCGAAGTTGTTGGTGACAATTTAATCATGCTTGATAAGAGAAGCGACAATAGTGGTCATCAATCATTTCATAATACTTCCCCCGGAGATCACCCCGATGGGTTCATTAACCCACAAATTCCACCACCAGGAGAGTCTTCACAAGACTTGCCGTTTTAAGTTTTACAAGTATTATTTTTGCTTCCATATGCAATCAGGGCAGGCTGTTTCACCTGCCTTTCTGATTAAAGGATGCTTGCGAACTATGTTGTTCGTTTTACGAAACAAAAAAGATTATTTTGGATTATCCTATAGTTTGTATTTTTTTAAATCATGAAATTGGCATAACACTATTAGATGCCGGTATACAGGCCACTACCACTATTCTGGCACTTCTTGTTGTTGGTTTGCTGATATTATCTTTTTTTATTTCTGGTGCCGAAATCGCATTTTTTTCTCTAAACTACCGGGATATTAATGCGCTTAAAACAAAACAAGACGCCTCCTGGAAAAGAATTGCTGATCTACTTGAAGAACCTAAGGTTTTGCTTGCATCACTCTTGATTGCAAACTCCATGGTCAATATTGCAATCATAATTCTTTCTAACCTCCTTATTGACGAAGTAATTCCATTTGATTCAACTACAAACATGCAATGGATTAAACTTGCCATAAAAGTTCCTGTTATTACCATTGCAATTTTACTGTTTGGAGAAGTATTGCCGAAGATTCGTGCCGCTCATAATAATTTGCGAACTGCTTATGAAGCCTCTTACCTTGTTGAAGTAATCTATTATCTTTTTAAAAGAATTGGTGCTGGACTTCTAAGCATGTCAGATAAAATTGAGAAATTTTTTGGTAAGTCTGCCTCCCGGGCCTACACTCAAAAACAATTGGAAGAAGCCATCCGATCCACTGTGCATGAAGAAGAAGAACAACGAATATTGGCAGGTATTTATAAATTCAGACATATCACTGTTAAACAAATAATGCGCACCCGGCTGGATGTAAGTGGCATTGATCATACATTGAGTTTTCGGCAGTTGAAAGAACGAATTGAAGAACTTCACTACTCACGATTACCTGTATATAGAATTAGCCTCGATGATATCGCCGGAATAATTCAAACAAAAGATATTCTCCCTTTCTTAAATGAAAATGATGAGTTTAACTGGCACTCTTTAATGCGCCAGCCTTATTTTGTGCATGAACAAAAATTTATTGAAGACCTTCTGAAAGAATTTCAAACCAAACATGTTCATTTTGCAGTAGTAGTCGATGAATTTGGTGGCACCAGTGGTATTGTAACTATGGAAGACATACTGGAAGAAATTATCGGTGAAATAAAAGATGAATTTGATGAAGATGAAACCGGTAGTAAAAAAATGGATGATGGAACTTATATTTTAGAAGGCAAAATGATGATCCATGATGCGTGTACCTTAATGGGTTTACCTGAAGGTACTTTTGATACTGAAAGGGGCGATAGTGATTCTATTGCTGGCCTGATGCTGGAAGTGGCGGGTGAAATACCTAAGGTAAATGAAGTATTAACAAGTGGTGATTTTGTGTTTACAATATTGGAAATAGACCGCAACCGAATACAAAAAGTAAAAGTATCTACTCACAAACAATCAAATTGATGTTATTTTCATATGAATAGCTTTATTAGTAATAACCGTTTCTTTTTGATCATTGTTTTATTGGCAGGGTTAATTTCCTGCAACAGCGACTATACAATTCGCCGTGCCGGGTATTATAAAATTGATTTCCCAAAGCACGAATACAAATTGTTTAACACGTCCGGTTATCCGTATACGTTTGAATACCCTGTATATGCATCTGTATCGCAGGACTCAACCTTGTTTACAGATAACGATACACCTTATTGGATCAATATAGATTTCCCTCAGTTTAATGGGAAAATTTATATGAGTTATAAACAAGTAAATAAAAATAATTTTAATAAGTTAGTGAATGATGCTTTTACCATGACCTATAAGCATACGGGTAAGGCTACGGAAATCCAGGATTCATTAATGAAAACGGCATCCGGACTAACTGGTGTATGGTTTAATGTTGGAGGAAATGCTGCAACAGCCCGTCAATTTTTTATATCCGATAGTGTAAGCCATTTTTTGAGAGGTGCTTTGTATTTTGATACAACTCCTAACGAGGATTCATTAAGTATTGTAAATGATTTTTTGCAAGTGGATATGAAACATTTGATTAATACGCTGAAATGGAAAAAATAAAAATGATAATTGGCATTGAATTGTTTTTTTTATTTGAACTTTAGATAGACAAGAGATAGAACAGGGTTGATTAATTTTATTAATTAAAATAAATTCCAGTGATAGCAATTGAAAATGTGCTGGTAGGGGATGAGATCGTTCAAAAACAGTTTGTTTGCGACCTTGCAAAATGCAAAGGTGGTTGTTGCGAAGAGGGAGATGCAGGCGCACCACTTGAAGCTTCTGAATTAGATGTACTGGTAGAATTATATGATAAAATCGAACCCTATCTTACTGAAGAATCAATCGCGGAAATAAAAAGAAAAGGTAAGTACGTATATCATAAAGAATTTGGATGGGTTACTCCTACTCTTGGTAATGATCATGAAATATGTGTTTACGGTAAAAGAGATGAAAAGGGAATTATTAAATGTGGATTTGAATCTGCTTATTACGACGGTGTAATATCCTGGAAGAAACCTATTAGTTGCCATTTATTCCCGATATTAAGTCAAAAAGGGAAAGCAGGTAATTACGATCGTATTAACTATGAACCACGTGAAAGCTTATGTAAACCTGCTTGTGGATTAGGAAAAAAACTAAAAGTTCCGGTATATGTATTTTTAAAAGAACCTTTAATTCGGTTGCACGGAGAAGAATTTTATAAGGCCCTGGATGCAACAGCGAAAGAGCTTAACAGCAACGAAAGAGAACTAATATAAATGATGACTGCAATTGCTTGAACATATTGATTGCACAACTTATTTTATTTATAATTTGTTTTAACAATTCACCGCCTGCCAATCTTTAAAAGCAGGATTACTTATTAAAAATTATGAGTGAATCAGCATCTTCCTTTACTGCAAAAAGCACGATAAAAGCGGGCGATCTTGAACATCGCCGCAAGGTTAATTTTAATATTGATAAATACAATGCAACAGTGCCCCTTGGCAAAATGCAATTTACAGATGTGCATCTTGTTCGGGAGAAAGCAAAGAATATAAAATGGAAAGCCATTGAAACGCTTGACAAACAACTGGAAGATTTTGAAGCCAATTTTACCCGAAAAGGAGGAAGAGTGATATGGGCTGAAAACTCCAGCCAGGCTTTAGAAGAGATACTTAAAATTTGTAAAGAAAAAGGATGTCGTTCAGTTGTTAAGAGTAAGAGTATGGTTACTGAAGAAATTCACCTGAATGATTTTCTTGAGAAAAATAATATTATAAGTATAGAAACAGACCTTGGTGAATATATCCAGCAGTTGGACGGAGAACCTCCTTATCATATTGTAACTCCGGCAATGCATAAAAGCAAAGAAGATGTTGCCAAGCTATTTTATGAAAAATTAAATACTCCTCCCAATCTTACCCCGGAAGAACTAACACTTGTAGCGCGTGAGAAACTTAGGGAAAAATATGTTGAAGCAGAAATTGGAGTTACCGGGGCTAATTTTATTATTGCTGATACGGGTAGTATTGCAATTACAGAAAACGAAGGTAATGCAAGATTGAGTTGTGCTTTCCCAAAAACACATATCGTAATTGTGGGTATAGAAAAAGTAATACCATCATTAACGGATCTTGCTTTGTTCTGGCCATTATTGGCAACCTATGGAACCGGGCAGCGATTAACGGTATATAATACTATAATAAGTGGCCCGCGCCAGCCAGATGAATCGGACGGCCCCGAAGAAATGATTGTTGTATTATTGGATAATGGCCGTACAACTATTCTTTCAAACCCTGTTGCCCGCGAAAGTTTGTATTGCATTCGTTGTGGAGCATGCCTGAATGCTTGTCCAGTCTATAAAAATATCGGAGGTCATGCCTATGAAGCTACCTATAGCGGACCGATAGGCGCTGTCATAACACCCCATTTAAATGATATGAAAGAATGGAAGCACCTAAGCTTTGCTTCTTCTTTATGTGGAAATTGTACCGAAGTATGTGCTGTTAAAATAAACCTTCACGAATTACTTCTTGAAAATCGGAAAGAATCAGTAGAAGCGGGAAATGCAACCTGGAGTGAAAAAATTGCCTGGAAAGTATGGAAACAAGCAAGTCTTCACCGCAAACTTATGAATATGGGGAATCATAAACTAAAGAACAGAATGGTAAATAAAATATTTAAGGGTTGGACCTTACATCGGGGTGATCTTGATTTTGCACCCCAAACATTTAATGAATTATGGCGCCAAAAAAAATAATTGATATAAATTACAATAAGGTATTATAGCCAGTCGGCTTTTCGGCTGACTATTTTATTTTGTGCCAACCATGTTGCTGCTTTTCACTAATACCATTACTCCAAGGTTACAATACATTGTTGATTTTTTCAGCGAGGAATTGTTTGATGA
>JBJXDV010000146.1:0-7216 GCA_046153465.1 Chitinophagaceae bacterium | reverse complement strand
CTTTATTATCTTTTCCCCAATCGAACCATTGATTCATTTTCCCGAATTTATAGATATTGAAGAGAAAATTCTTTGTAGCAGGGTACACTTTTTTAATAGATGCTTCATCGCCCGTTTGCAGGTAGTAGTACCATAATCCGTACTCACCTAAAAATTCCAGTTGTTGCCCGGGATAAAAAGTAGAATCCAGCGTTCTTGATACAAGTTCTTTACAAAGCGTATGCGAATTTTTATCGAATGCATAAAAGCATTGATTCAATTCTGGTGTTCCATCTCCCCAAAACCCTACACGTTCCCGATCGGGGCAATCAAAAAACCAATCGCGCATGCATAGATAGGCTGTTCGTTGTCCTTTTTTCCAGAGGATATTATAGTCATTGTCATTGCATTCAAAGGAGCCGGCGAAAGTTGTATTAAATCCCGATTGACGGTACTTAACAGCATTTACTTTTACCCCCGCAGGAATGGTATATACTGCTCCCTCTCCACTAATCCAGTTTTTTGCTTCAAAAGATTGTTTCCCTTTTTTGGTGACCACCGTTTCCGTTTTTGTAAGATATAATACCAATGGGTTACTTGAATTCAAACTGATTATTTTACCTTCAACAGTTTCTAGTTCAATCCATGGTTGAAACTGGCAATTATAAGGCATCTGGCAAACTAATTTCCAGGGTTTGTTTTCTGTATGCGGTAAATCTTTTGATAAATAAACATACCGCTTCAGTCCATAGTCTTTGGTATGTGGGCCCTGATGGGATATTTTATTTTCAGGCTGCGCATTTACGATAGTAACGCGGAAAACAATCGCAAATAGACTGAAAAAAATAAATCGCCTTTTCATTATTTCATTTTCTACAATATAGAAATTATTTGATGTACTTCTAGAATTGATACGATCCGGTTATCTCTTAAAACCCTTTTTCGATTGTATAAATACCTCCCACAACTGTAGCAAACTCAATCGTTCCATTTGAATTCAATTTCGATTTAATTTTCTTTCCGTTGTTGAAAACAATGGCAGTAGATTTTGCTGCTAGTTTGCACACTTCACCTGCTTTCGAGGTTATTTTCAATTGCTTTATTTGCTTGTTTTCCCAGCTAAAGTTTAATTCAAATCCTCCGCGTGCACAAACTCCCTGAAACGTTCCATTCATCCATTCATCGGGTAACGCTGGCAATAATTTAATAAATCCATCTTGCGATTGCATTAGCATTTCTGTGATAGCAGCGGTTACACCAAAGGTACCATCTACTTGTAAAGCTCTGCCGCATAATGCAAATAAGGAAGAACAACTCTGTTCTTTTATATAGCCTTTATAGATCTTATTTGCCCGGTTTCCATCATTCATTCTTGCCCACAGAGCCATTTTCCAGGCTCGCGAAAAACCCGTCGTTCCATCGCCTCTTTCTTCCAATACTTTTTTATAGGATGCAATCAATGCCGGTGTTCTTTTTTCATACAATACTTTTCCTGGATAAAGTCCATACATATGCGAAAAATGCCGGTGATTTTTTTCCAGCGATTTCCAGTCATCGGCCCACTCCTGTAAAGAGCCATCTTTTCCAATTTGCGGTGGCACTAATTTTTCCCTGGCAGATTGTACCTTTGGAACGAATGAATCGTTTTTATTTAATACTTCAGATGCTTCAATAAAATAGCCAAACAGATCATAGAGTATCTGCATATCAATGGAAGAACCCGCACAAATAGTAGTTCCTTCCCGAAAACCTGCAGTTACTTCATCGAAGTAAGGTTTGTTTCCGCCACCATCGGTAAATTTTTCCGGTGAGGTAGAGGGGTTAGTGACCAACCATTTTCCATTTGGATGTGGGACCAAAAAATCGATAAAGAATTGAACGGAACCTTTGATAGTTGGATATATATCTTTTAAATAAGTTTTATCCTTTGTATACGCATAATGCTCCCATAACTGCGTGCAAAGCCAAGCACCACCTACCGTAAATGTTCCCCAGGTAGGACCATCCATTGGCGCAGCTACTCTCCATATATCTGTATTCTGATGAAATACCCATCCTTTTGCTCCGTAATGTTCGCGTGCCACTTCCGTTCCCTGGTCGGTTAATTCCTTAACCATTCGAACTAACGGTTCGGAACATTCGGATAAATTACTACTTTCTACCGGCCAGTAATTCATTTCCGTATTTATATTAGTAGTGTATTTGGAATCCCAGGATGGATTCATATCATCATTCCATATGCCCTGCAAATTGGCAGGCTCGGTTCCAGGTCGCGAACAACCGATCATCAAATACCTGCCAAAATTATAACTGAGTGCAGAAAGGGACGGATCCGGACTGGCTTGAATTTTTTGTATCCGCTCAGGCAATGGCAAAAATGAATGATCATTGGTGGGTAATTTTAAAGATACTCTATCATAATACTTTTTATAATCAGCAATTGCTGATTCAAGAATTGTGGTATATGCTTTCGTTTGGATGCCTTTAAAATAATCATCCACGCGTTGATGTTGATTTGCGCTTACGTTTTTATAATTAACAAAATTGGTGGCCGCTGCAAAATAGAGTGTAACAGCATTTGCATTTATAATTTGTAAATCAACGCCATCTGTTTTTACGGTACCGCCTTCTGGGATTGCTTTAATTCTTGCTTCGTAATTTAACTTACCAACCACTCCCATATAGTCGGCTGATTTTCCCGTGAGGATTAATCCATCATTTCCATAAGGATCCATTCGGAAATAATCGGTAGCGTAATTAGAATGTGTTTGATTCCTTACTCCTCTTAAATTTGCAACAAACGAAATGCTCCCTGGTTTATCGGCAGTAATACGAATAGCAATTACCTGGTCGGGCGCTGACGCAAATACATCACGTTGATAATTGACCCCGTTCGATTGATAAGTTACACTGGTAATTCCGTTTTCAAGATTTAGCCAGCGTTTGTAATTGGTCACAGAATCCTGGTTGTCGAAGAACAAATGAAGATTGGCCAGGCCCTGGTATTTTTGTTGCTCAACAGGATAGCCCATTAAGAAGCGACCAAATAAATTATGTGCTGCTAAATATTTTTCTTCAAATACATTTTTTTGAATTTCTGGTAATACTTTGTATCCACCTTTTACTACCGTAGAATAGGGTCCGCCCGACCAAACTGTTTCTTCATTTAATTGGATGCGTTCTTCGCCATTTTTTCCGAATACCATGGCCCCCAATCTACCGTTACCAACTGGCAACGCATCTTCCCATTTAGCAGCAGGCGATTCATACCATAGTAAGGTAGATGGATTAAATCCAGTTGTATTTATTTTTCCTGGAATGTCCGAATTTTGCCCGTGAAGATTTACGGCAAATAAAAATAAAATGGTTACTAAAATGGGAGTACTAAATTTCATAGTGAGTGATGCTTGTTTAGGTGAAAATGCGAAAAATGCCTTATTAGAAAATACCTATTCGTATGTTTTAAAGATAATGAGTTTTAATCAATATGTGCAGTAGAAACGGAAGACGAATAATAAATGGTGATGATATTTAAAACCATTGTAAGTACTTTTTTTCGGGGGTACGAATTATAACCCAAACTTGAGATCATGTTTTGATAGAAATCAGTCCACCTTCAACTCGATAACTTTATTAGAAGGCTTTTGCTTTTTACTCATTCCGCCGGCGAGATACCATTTATTATTGGAAGATTTTGTAATATTTCTAAGATCCATGAGTGCGTCACCTACAGGTTTAGTTCGGAAACTTCCTTTTTTTATATCATATATTAAAACGGTTTTATTCGGCTCCACCGGTTTTTTTTGCTGATAGGAAATTCCATTGTAGTTGTAGGTTTGATTGCTACCACCCCAGAAAAATATCTTACCATTGTTTTCGAAAGAAATACTCCGATATCGAAATTCACCTGGATAGGTACCTGCATTTTTCCATAGAATTTTTAACGGATCGTTTTTGTCAATAACTCCTTTATAGAATTGACGGGAGGGTGGATAGTTTTTAGAAAAAATAGCGCCACCTAAAAAGTAAATCGTATCGCCCACTATGGTACCTGCTCCGCCGAAAACAGCAGCGCTGGGTTCATTAGGGAGTTGAGTAGCTAACTGCCACGTATTCGTCATTGGGTTATATACCTGAACTGAGTGTACGTTCAACGAATCGTTCCAGCCACTAATAACATACAACAGTTTATTGTCGGCTACTGCCTGCCCATGATCATCGATAGCTATTAGAATATCTGCTCCCTTTGTACATGTTTCTGATACAGGATCAAAAATGAATAGTTGCCTGGAGGAACGTTCCTTTCCATCTGCATAAACTGCATATCCACCAACTATATACGCTTTATTGTTTATAACAGAAGCAGAAGAAGCTAATCGCCCCATTGAATCCGGCATCTCTCCAATAATTGCTGATTTTCCTGTTTGAAGATTCACCCTCATTATTTTTTTATGTACACCCGACCAGGTCTTGCTTGAATCTATTCCATAGAATGTATAAAGAAAATCGGCTCCATCCTTTCTCAATATAACTGTTGAATGGTTGGTAACAGCTACGGGAAGATGAATTTCCTGTGATAAGCTGGTTTGATAAGATACTAATAACGCAAGAACACCTGGCAATATCGTGAAATGGTTTTTTGCATGCATGACAGCAAAATGATTAAGGAAGTAAGGTATAATGACCATGAATACAAAGCCACTGATTATTTTCTTTTAAAAAAATGCGGGTTGATTTACCGCTGCTTGTAAAAGGTTTGCCATCGTTACTTCCCCCATCGCTCCAATAATAAGTAATCCAGGCAACAATGTTCTTTACAGTAATTTTTGGATCATGCATCTCCGTATGTACATTGCTGGTATGTTTCATCCATTCGGCAATACCCTTTACTTCTGCCTCTTTCCCTTCCCGCAATACCGAATCTGTTTCTCCAAATTGTGTAAAGTCGGGATGAATATAACTGGCGTACCGATCGATATCTTTTTTTTCAATGGCATCCCACATGCTGGTCAGTACTTTCTTTATAGAGTCTTCCTCAGTTTGTTCGTTATTGGATTCTTTGCAACTGATTAATAGAATTAAAAAAAAGTATACCGTAGCAGTTACTTTGGATGGAAGCCTTTTTGGAGTCATTGGTTTTATTTTTGTAATATAAGGATGAGTTATGGAATCAATTTTCCAAAGTAGTAGAAATGTGTTTTAATAATTTTAATTTCTCCAGGCATATTAAAAGATCTACAGTCTTTTAGCTGATTTCTATGAAGTTAGGTATTTTACATAGTTATCAGTCCGGGCAAATAGTAATTGTTGAATAAGTTGCCAGACATTATAATAATTATTCTTTTTTTTTCAAACCAATTGTTTTCGTTGATTTTGTGGAGTAATTAACCCCAAAACCTCTTTTTATATTCTTTTTTTATAATAATTGAAATTTATACTATCTCCGGACAAACTAAATCGTCGTTCAGGTGTTTATTAGTAGCTGTTTAAAAGGCTCTCTTATAATCATTAAAGGATTAAACGATGAATAGTTGCGGGGTACCATCTTTATCTTATTGTAAATTTTTTTTTACGGGGAGTAATCTGTGTAATTACATATATCTTTCACCGTTGATTTGATTAAATTTTCAGCTGCCATGAAAAATAATTGTGTGGTTTCTGTGCTAATGTCGGTATACAATACTGATTTTATGCTGGTGAAAAGAGCAATCGATTCTGTATTAAAACAGGATTTTCAGGATTTTGAATTGATCGTGATTGATGATGGAAGCAACCTTGATAATGATAACAGGCTTTTGCAATATGTAACTCAACATAACGACCGGGTAACCTATCTCTATCATTCAAATTGCGGCCAATCTAAATCTATTAATAGAGGTATTTTAAACAGCAAGGGAGATTATATTGCCATCCTCGATTCGGATGATGAGTATAAAACAAATCACCTTCGATTGTGCCTGGAGCAAATGCGTTTTGCTGATTTAATTGCATCAACTACAACTACGATTGTAGACAAAGAAGAAGATTATTACGTACCCGATAAGTGTTATCCCAATCAATTAATACATGTAGATGAATGTATTTTATTTGCTACGTTATTTGGGAAAAGAGAAGTTTTTGCAGGTATGAAATTTTTGGATATATATGGTGCCGATGCTCATTTTTATGAAGAGGCTGCAAAAAAATTCTCTGTACAAAAAGTAAATTTGAGAACTTATATCTATTATCGCAATCTTCCCACTAGTGTTTGTTCCGTTTTAAAAAGAAAAAACCTGCTCGAACTTGTTTAGTCAATCAGCTATTGTAGCAGGTGAAAGTAGTTCATCTGTTATTATGGCCTGTCACTTTACAGGTATTTATGATGTTAACAGAACAACTGTATTGGCAGATGATGATTATACTCTTGTTAACGATTGGGTAGAATCTCTCGTAAGGTTGCGACTTAATGGAATACTTTTTCATAATAATTTTTCTGAGGCAACCTCTCTTTTACACCAAAATACTTTTGTACGATTTATTAAAGTGGATTATAATCCATTATTTAATCCTAATGTATATCGCTATTTTGTTTATCTCAGTTATTTGAAGAGTCAATCGTTTAAACCAGCTCATTTTTTTATCACAGATATTACCGATGTGGAAGTTTTATTAAATCCTTTTGAACAACCTTTGTTTAAGGAAAATCTCCTTGCTCTTTTTTGTGGTGATGAACCCCGGAAACTTAATAATGATTGGATGAAGGCACATGCTGAATTGTTGCGGCATCGCATTCCGGATTATTCTCTTTACGAAGAAAAATTCAGTGAGGCTACATTGCTTAATTGCGGTATTATCGGGGGGCACTATAGCACGATGTTTACCTTTATCGAGAATCTCTGTGCGCTTCATCAACAATATAATTTCGATAATACTACGCAGTTTACGGGCGATATGGGAGCATTCAATTACCTTGTTCGAACTCAATTTAATAACCTCCTTTTTCACGGCAGGCCTGTTAATACCTTATTTAAAGCGTATGAATACAATCGATCGGGCTGCTGGTTCATGCATAAATAAGATAGTGATCAGTTAATACCAAATTGTTTACTAAGACTTCTTAGTTGAATCTTATAGCTTTAAAAATTTATTTTAATATAAGGAAACAGTGTTATTGATTCGGCCTCTTGCGTAGAGATGGTATAATAAAATTGTGTTTTTATGCCAATGTTCACTCTAGGTTGAAATTTGTATCCGTATG
>JBJXDV010000145.1:0-3665 GCA_046153465.1 Chitinophagaceae bacterium | reverse complement strand
GATTTTATCGTTCAGATAGTATCCTCTTTCAACTTCATCAATCACTTTTCCGATAAGGTCCTCTTTAGGAGCAGGTATTTCAGTAATAGCCTCGTGTAAATCTGCATTAAAAACCTGGCCGGTTGTTTCCATTTCTTTAAGGCCCTTTGCCTTCAATATACTTCGTAATTTTTGAAAAACCAGTTGAATACCTTCTTTGATCGCTCCTGTTTCCTGAGTATTGGCTAATTGCTTTTCTGCACGCTCACAATCATCAAGTACTGTTAATAAAGAACTGATCACTTCTCTGCCAGCGGTTTGCAAAAGTTCAACCCTTTCTTTAGCATTTCTCTTGCGAAAATTATCGAACTCAGCAACCTGACGAAGGTATTTATCTTTCAATGATCCGATTTCTGTTCTTAATTTTTCAACCTCATCTTCTTCTTGAACAGGTTCACTTAAATGGTGAGATCCGCCAATAGCCTCATCCGAATTAATATCAACAAGTTGTTCCTCATTTTCTGCCAGACCGGCTTTATTTTCTTTTGAGCTATTCATTTTTGACATAATATTATCTAGTATTCTTTAAATGGAGTGCAAAGGTAGGTTGGTCAATTTGTTTGCCAAGCAGGATTTCTAAGACAAATTGACTTAAAAACTGGTTTTATCCTATTTCTTTCCCCTTTATCTGCTTTAATTTTTTTTTAAACCCGGTTGGTTATTCATTTTCCAAATTCTCCTCAGCGTGGAGAACAGTCTTTGTTTTAAAAGTAATGGCCACTGTCTTTGAATTATAATTTTTCATTCTTTCATTTCAAACAATGTAGCTAAATGCCAGTATTATATTTCATTGCTTACTTTTTTATAAATTGATGGGGAACTATATTATTATTACAATGATGAAGTAAGATATCTCGATCCTGTCTTTTATTGGTTTAATCAGTTAACCATTGTAAAGATGTTAAAGAAAATCAAAAGCAAAGCAGCGTTTCTCAACTAAAAAAAATCTTTAGAAGGTTTAGTAGTTTGTTTGAAAATCGGTTACAAACAATCAATTGTTAGTTTTTGAAGGTGAAACGGATATGTTGGGAGAAGAATTTATCAAGGATTGCTGGTATTTATAAAATACAGACAATTTTTTTTGAGAAAGTAAAAAAAAATTAATCTGGTTTTTAAATTATTGTTAAATTTATGCGCCATATTTATATTTTATTCACACAACCTTAATCAAAACACAATCATTATGCCCTCAACGCTAACTGCCGTAAGGTCGTGGTTAATAGCATGCCTGCTATTATTTTCTACGATAACTTTTGCTCAGCAAAAAACAGTTACTGGTAAAATTACTGGTGATAAAGACAAACAACCCATTTTTGGGGCTACTGTTTCTGTGAAAGGAACCACCACAGCTACACAAACAAATGCAGATGGAACTTTCACAATCACTGTTCCAGGATCTAATAGTATCCTGGTAGTTACATTTGTAGGTTTTGAAACAGTTGAAATGGCTGTAGGTTCAAAATCTGTTGTTGACATTTCTTTGAAAGACAGAACAACTACTCTTACAGATGTAGTAGTAACCGGTTATTCATCTCAGGCCAAAAAAGATATTACAGGTTCGGTATCTGTAGTAAAAGTGGCTGATATGGTTGCTGTTCCCAGCGGAAACGCGGAGCAGCAATTACAGGGTCGTGCTGCGGGTGTTACCGTAACAGGTTCTGGCCAACCCGGTGAAGGTGCCAGTGTACGTATTCGTGGATTTGGTTCGGTAACTCACAATAATCCTCTATATGTAATTGATGGTGTTCAAACAGACAACCTGGGAGAAATTAACTCAAACGATATTGAGAGTATCCAGGTGTTGAAAGATGCTTCCTCAGCTTCTATTTATGGTTCTAAGGCTTCGAATGGGGTAATTATTGTTACTACCAAAAAGGGAAAATTGGGTGGTGGCGTTAAAGTAAATTACGATTCTTATTATGGTGTTCAAAGCCGTGGTAAAGGGTTTGATTTATTAACACCTCAGGAAAATGCAAATCTTACCTGGTTAGCATTAAGAAATTCCGGGCAGATAGAACCCAATGGTAATCCACAACATCCTCAATATGGTACAGGTGTTAATCCTGTATTACCAGATTATTTACTTGCCGGTAGTTCTTATGGTGTTTTTGAAGGTAACCCTGCGGCAGATCCCACTAAATATTTCTTGAATCAGGACGATCCCAATAGTTCTTACCTAATACACAAGGCGAATAAAGCGGGTACAAATTGGTATAATGAAGTTTTTAGCGCTCAGCCCTTAACAAGCCATAATCTTTCAGTAACGGGTGGTGGTGCAGCAAGCCGTTTTTATCTTGGATTGAATTATTTCGATCAGAAAGGTACTGTAATGACGACCTTTTATAAAAGATATACGGTTAGGGCCAATTCTGAATTTACCGTTAAGAACAAAATTCGAATTGGTGAAAATTTTCAAATGTCGTATAGTAATAATATACGTATCGGTAACCAGAGTGAAGGAAATGAAATATCTCTTTCCTACCGCATTCAACCCATCGTACCGGTTTATGATATAGCGGGTAATTTTGGTGGACAAAAAGGTGCTGGTTTAGGAAATGCCCTTAATCCGGTTGCATATCGCATTCGTGCCAAAGATAACAGGAGTAATGATTATAAATTCCTAGGTAACGTATACGCAGAAGCTGACTTATTCAAACATTTTACGGCAAGAACCAGCTTTGGTGGCGAGCAGTATCTCAATAACTATTATTATTATGGTTTTAAGTCGTACGAAAATGCAGAGAATAATAGCACTAATGAATACCAGGAAGGTTCAAGTATGTTTAGATCCTGGATATGGACCAACCAATTAACCTATAAGCAAACCTTCGGAGAACATTCAGTAAGCGCTTTGGCTGGTTCTGAGGCCATCGAAGACTGGGGGCGTTCTATTTTTGCAAAAAGACTAGGATACTTTGTAGATGATCCAAACTATAGAGCGTTAAATACCGGTTCTGGTGTTCAAACCAATGCTGGTGGTCCCTATGCGCAAAGAGCCAGATTTTCGCTGTTTGCAAAAGCTGATTATGCTTATGGAGATAGATTCCTGGCAAGTGCTACAATTCGTCGTGATGGTTCTTCGGTGTTTGGAGAAGAATTCCGTTACGGTATCTTCCCTTCGGTTTCTGCAGGATGGCGCATTTCCCGTGAAAGTTTTATGAAAGGCGTTAGTTGGATAACTGATTTAAAACTTCGAGGTGGGTGGGGTACTTTAGGTAATCAAAATATCAACCCCGATAATGCGTTCTCTACATTTGGTGGAAGTTTGGGTTCTTCATTTTATGATTTAGGAGGTCTTAGTACTAGTGCCTTGCAAGGGTTCCGTCAGTTTAGAATTGGAAACCCTAAAGGTAAATGGGAAAGAAACGTTACTTCCAATATTGGGTTTGATGCAACCTTAGACAATGGCACCTGGGAAATAGTTTTTGATGTATACGATAAAACAACCAATGACTTATTGTATGTATTACCTCCGGTAAATACTACTCAGGGAACTGCCGATGCTCCTTCTATCAACATTGCGAATATGAAGAATAGAGGAATTGATTTAGGCGTTACCAAGCGCGGTAGTTTTATGAATAAGAAGTTAAAGTATGATGCTCAGTTCACCTTTACTACTTATAAAA
>JBJXDV010000144.1:0-6078 GCA_046153465.1 Chitinophagaceae bacterium | reverse complement strand
TCAATCAATTACGATTTGTATTACACGACGAGTTACAGAAAATTAAGGGAATAGAACGAACAGAAACGTTTATCTCCCTGGAGGAGAGTTTTAGCAGGAATGTACAGGTTTTTACTACGTAAATTTTGTCCTCTACAAAGTTTCGGGTTACGCCAATTAAATACTATTTTACACGTTGTAATTAAAGCTGAATATTAAAATCTATGAAAAAAGCATTATTACCCTGGCTGGCCGTTATGATGGTATTAGTAGCCATGCCTTATTGCAAAAAGAAAAAAACAGACAGTTGTGCAAGCGAATCTACCCTCGCTGTTACTACTACACCGGCTAATGGAACTACCGAGTTACCTGCACCAGGTCCAAGCTTTCCTCTTAAAATTTCAATAAGCTCTGTTATTCCTGCTTCTGGTGTAACCATTGAAGTAAAGGCAAGACCGGATGGATCTCCAACAACATTCTTTACTGAATCAAGAACCAGCTCTTCAAAAGATAATGATTTTACAATAACCGGCGCTCCTGGCACCGTTGTGTGTATTGTTGAAATAACTGTTACCTCAAAAACTTGTTCTACCAATAAGTGGACCGGTAGTTACCGGTTTTCCAAAAAATAACTTCATGTGCATGAAGAAAAAGGAGTCCGCAGAGTATAAAGCCTGCGGATTTTTTTATGTCTTCACTGATAAAGCATCCCGCAAACCATTCCCCAATAAGTTAAAGGCAAGTACCAATAGCATGATAGCAAAGCCAGGTGCTAATGCCAGCATTGGGTTATGTGTAATAATGAAATTAAAATTTTCTTTAATCATTAATCCCCAACTGGGTTGAGGGGGCTGAACACCAATTCCTAAAAAACTTAAACCTGCTTCAATTACTATAGCTGATGCAAAATTGGAGGCTGCTACAACTAACACCGGCCCCATGATATTTGGGAGAATATGCCTAAATAAAATTCGAAAAGAAGAATAACCCAGGGCTTTTGCGGCTTCTACATATTCAAGTTCGCGTATGCTTAAGATTTGCCCACGTACAATGCGCGCAACGTTTACCCACATGGTTAAACCGATAGCAATAAAAATCTGCCAAAAACCTTTTCCAAGCAAAAGAGTGATGGCAAAAACAAGAAGTAAGGTTGGTATACTCCAAATTACATTAATGAACCACATAATGATATCGTCTGTGCGCCCCCTGAAGTAGCCGGCTAACGCACCAAGTAATACGCCAATTGTTAGAGAAATCAGTACTGTTATAAGACCCACGCTGAGGCTTACACGTACTCCAATTAATAAGCGACTTAAAATATCGCGTCCATATTTATCGGTACCCAGGTAAAAGGTTTTTGTTGCTATATAGTTGGAATCTGCCGGGTTTGCATCGTTCAATTTTTTTATTGAATAGGAAACTTCCAAACTGGTTTCTTCATCAATATATTGCTGAACCAATATACTGTCTTTTGTAAGTACATAACTATTGATAGGCACCCATTGAAAAAGATCAGGAGTACCTTTTATTAATTGAACAAATGCAGATACAGGCTTGTAATTTTGTGAAGAAGAAATTTTTAGAAACTGTTTTTTGAAACCAGGTTTTTGACCACCAATTTCTACGATCATTCTATTTGCATACGGCGAATGATCGGGAGCAAACCAATAACCGAAGATGGCAATACACACAGCAAAAAAAATGACCACCATTCCTGACACGGCCCCTTTGTTTCGTTTTAATCGATTCCATGCATTGCGTACAGGAAGGTCCTTGTTCATGAATTGAAATTAGCTTTATTTTTTTATGCGCCGTCCCTTCCATTCAAAACTTCCAAATTTTCCAAGCCATCCGGCAATAACAGTATATATAATGTGAAGTGGTTGTAACAATGGAAAATATTTCATCAGCTTTTGTTGCTGAAAGAATGTGGCAACGGAATATACAAAAGGAAATTCTATCAGTACTTTAGCAAACAATAGTAGTATAAAAAAGAAGACCCAGGTAGATTTAAAGAAGGCAGCAATTCCTAAAACAACAAAACAACAATTCAAAAGATATACCAATAGTAATACCCAAAAAATTCTTTTATCGTCATAGCTATCTGCCTTGCTGGCCCATCGGATCCGTTGTTGAAAAAACTGTTTCCAGGTTGTAACAGGCGCTGTACTAACTACGGATGCAATATTTTTCAGATAAAATACCTTGTTAGAATATCTTTTATAAATTTTATGCATTAAAAGCATATCGTCTCCCGAAGGAATTTTATCAATTCCTTCAAATCCTTTCACTTCTTCAAAAGCCGCCCGTTCATAGGCAAGATTTGCACCATTGCACATTGAATGAAGGCGTTTATAAACAGATGCCCCCGTAATACCTTGCAGTGTTAAGAAATCAATTGTTTGAAATATCGAAAGAAGAGAAATATCGTTAACAATCTTTACTGGTGCCGCAATAAACTTAGCTGAAGTATTTTCATAAAATTGCGCCATTGTAAGTAACCAATCGGGTGAGAAAATACAGTCCGCATCAGTTGTAACTATAAGTGTTCCTTTCGATAGCCGAATTCCTGTTTCAATGGCTTTTTTCTTGTACGATTGAATTTTTTCCTTACTGATTATAGTGTCTGCCAGTCGTGCAAATAAAGTATTGAGGACTTCAGATTTGTAATCGGTAAGGATGCTCCAGGTCTTATCCTCAGAAAAATCATCGATAATAACTACCTGGAAAAGATTTTTGGGGTACGACTGTTCTTCAAGAGATTTTAGTAAGCGTATAATATTTTTTTCTTCATTTCTAACTGATACGATAACAGAAATTGTTGTGGAGGGTGTTAAATTGTTTTCTTCAAAACATGGCAATTGATTCCATGAACGCCGGTAATATTCTATTAACAAAGCATACAGGATCATCAAAATAAAAAATATGGAGAGGAATACAGGCATTGTTGATGAAGATATAGAATTACGCCCGTAAGTAATTCAGTATAACCCCGGCATTTTTTTCCTTTAAAAGATGATGACCCGTTTCTATTATTTCAATTGAACAATAGGATTCAATACCATGTCGAAATTTTTCTCCACTTGCTGGTTTAATGATCCGGTCGTATTTGCCATACAATAAGTGCGTGGGAATTCTTTTCTGGTTTATGATTGCTTTTAATGAATGAAGATTTGGTGAGAACTTTCTGAAGCAAGTCCAACGCAAAAAAAGCAGTTTCCGCATTTGCTTGTCGTGTAAATAATATTCTATAAACTTAAGTATACTGAGGTTAAGTAAGCCAACGCTGTTTAACAGTTTAATGATCCATAAAAACCATCGCGGATTGTGAATGGTTGCGGCAAATAATTTATTACCTAAATAAGTTTGTGTTGAAAGCCAATACCAGAAGTTAATTTTTAATCCATCTGGCGCCAGTAAGATAACTCGGGTAATGGAATTCGGAATTTGTTGTAAAATGGTTAGGGCTATTCTGCCCCCCATACTATACCCTAACAGGGAAATGCGCTTATTTGAAAAACCGTGTTTTGCTATTAATAAGTTCTGTAATTGAATAAGCTCATTCAATTCAAAATTGAGTCCTTCTTTCCAATCAGTATTACCATGATAGGGCATATCTATTGCGATAAAAGTATATTCGGTGGATAGAAATGGCTCTAAAAAATGAAAGGATTTTTCTGATTCTCCATATCCATGCAGGCAAAACAGTAAATGATTACCTGTGCCGCCATAGCTGTAATGGATAGTTGAAGATTTAAATGCAATGAATAATGAATGCATCACTTAAATAACTATAAAGCAACGAAAAAGAAACCAAACTCGATTGACGTTGTAAATGTAAGAGTAAATAAGGCATCAATTGTTTTCAACATTCAATAAAGCGGACTGCACAAGATTTCCGGATAACACTTCGATTCCTTTTTTTGCGGTAAGTGGATTTAAGTTTTTAAAAATTCGGTTGCCGGAAATCGTGGAAGCGTCTATTATTAGTCGGCCAATTTGAGCTGGAAGAAGATTGCCTCCAAAACCATTTTCGTTATTACTTGCTGTGGCAGAACTCCCATTTCCCATTTTTACAATGCTATTGGAGCCGAAATTAAATGGGCAACTGATGGCTTGGCTATTATTGCCCAACGGCGGATCAATAAACTGAAGCGTACCACCGGTGAAAGAAAAATTTGAACTGGCATCAATCTCAAATAAATGAGTGTTGTTTTGAACACTACTTATTGCAGTGCCGTTATTGCCATCAATAATTAATTCTCCATTGCTCATACTAAATGAACTGGAGGCCGATTGTTTGAGATAGCCATATACTATCAGTTTACCATTTATGATGGAAAGTGTTCCGTTGATCGTTACATTATGATTACTCTGTGAGGTTTCACCAACCTGCAACTGCACCGAAGCATTGTTTAAAGAAAGGGTTCCTCCTGGAGCAACGGATAATCCTCTTACCTGTGCTGAACTATTTATTATAAGATTATGGCCGGGCAATATGGCTATTGAATCTTCAACTGAAGGAACAATTCCCTTATCCCATGTGAATGGATTATTCCAATCTCCACTCATTCTGGTTCGGTTAATGGTTGTATTGAAAATATCTTTCCCCAATACCTGCCTGTATAACATATTATGCCCTGCATTATTAAGGTGCACCATGTCAAAAGGAGAAGCATACTCAGTAAGAATTGAATTGTCAATTGGATTTACAATGGAGTCATAAAAATTAATACTATAAAAACCAAAGCGGTTTAAGATAGAGTCTTTAATAATTTTTAGTCTCTCCCGTGAAGGAATATCAAATTGAGTACGAGGTTGACTGGTAGTAATAAAACATACCCGCCCTTCTCTATTGGCCGAGTCTTTTATTAGCTGCAGCGCCTTCATAATACTATCAATCGGTAAACCGCCTACTTGAAAGTTATTCGATACAAAACTTACAATAATAACATTTGGACCAAGACTATTTGCTTTTGTAATATTCCGGGCAGGATCTGGTAAGGAATAAAATTGGGCGGGCGTATATCCACTGGGTAAGCCATGATACGGATCGTAACCCCCTAGCGCTAAATTGTAGACAGTATCAACTACTGATTGTTGATACTTATAGTGATAATTGATTCGCCGAACCCAGGAACTATCATTAGCTGGTTGAGCACCAGTACCAAATGCAGTTGAAGAACCAATCACAACTAATTTTTTTAATTGTGCATTTAAGCCTGAGAAAAAAATTCCCAAAACCACCAAAAGAATGAATCTTTTCATAAAACGGGGTAATAGTGTTCAAAAATCTAGGGCTTTGCAAGATCTTGGGTTCTTAAAGATACCAAATAAGATTGCTGAAAACCCAAATTTGACGTGAATAAAAACTTGCTATATTTTTTTAGAAAATACTTGTGCCGCTCAGAGAAATAATGTAAGTTTGAATAGTTGTATAAACAACTATATGCCAAACAACCAATTTAAAAAGGGCGAACTATACAGTTTTATAACTGGAAAAGCATCTATTGCCATTGCCAGAAGATTGCAAAAGAAGTTCAATACCGCCGAGTTGAATCTTACCATTGAACAATGGAGTGTACTCTACCATTTATGGAAGCAGGATGGAATTAGTCAACAGGAATTGTGCAATGCAACATTTCGTGATAAGCCAAGCATAACAAGGCTAGTCGACAATTTAGAAAGATTAGAATTGGTAAAAAGGGTAGCATCCGATTCGGATAGGAGAATTAATCTAATTTATTTAACGAAGCAGTCGCAAAAATTACAGGAAGACTCAATGGCACTTGCAGAAGAAACTTTAAATGAGGCACTGGAAACAGTTCCATCCGATAAAATTGAAGTTTGTAAAGAAGTGCTTCAAATAGTATATGATAATTTGAAATAGAACGGATTTTGGATTTGTGATGTATGATTTGTGATTTGAATCCGGAACACCGTTTAAATCAGTTACCGTACAACCTGTTTTGAACAAATCAAAAATCATAAGTCTAAAAACATAAATACAAATAGTATGAGCACTGAAACCAAAAAATCTGTTTTATTAAAAGGAGGAGAATGGATTGTTCGGGAAAGTTCTGCATTTGAAACTTTTAT
>JBJXDV010000143.1:0-7898 GCA_046153465.1 Chitinophagaceae bacterium | reverse complement strand
AATCAAACCCTTACCTGCTTTGGAAAAGAAACCGGGGGAACTGGTTTTGGGTACTATTGCATTAATCAGCCCTATGAAAAACCATCTGGAAGTGATAAAGGCACTGCTGCTTATCAGGCAATCAGTTACATGGTTTGTTTATGGACCGGTTAAAGATGAACAATATTGGGCTGAGTGTCTTGCAATGCTAAAACAGTTACCTCTCAATATTAAAGTAGAATATAAAGGTGAAATACATCCCACTCAAATAGAAAGAGCTTTATCTGAAGTGCATGTATTCATAATGCCAAGCAAAAGTGAAAATTTCGGGCATTCCGTTATGGAGGCATTGCAAGCTGCTAAACCCGTAATAACAACAAATAGTACGCCATTCAAACAATTGTCTGAGCTTAATGCAGGCGTAACCATTAACAGTAATCAACTAGAAGCGGAGTTACCTGTAGCTATTAAAAAATTTGCGATAATGAATATGGGTGAGTATGAAGTATGTTGCAGAAATGCAAATGTGTATGCACAACAATTGCTATCAAAAACCGTCCTGCGGGAACAATATAAAACATTGTTTCAGTAAACTGAATCCGGCTTAACAAACGAGTCACAAATGAATCACATGATAATTCTTGGAATTAATGCATATCATGCCGACAGCAGTGCGGCTATTTTTGTTGATGGAAAAATGATTGCTGCCATTGAAGAGGAAAGATTCCGTCGTGTAAAACATTGGGCGGGTTTCCCATCCATGGCTATTGAGTTTTGTTTGAAAGAAGCGGGAGTAACCATTAATGAAGTAGATCATATTGCAATTGGGCGGGACCCGAAGGCGAAAATGTGGAAGAAAGTATTGTATTTATTAAAGAATCCCGGAGGTGGTTTTTCTGCAGTCAAAAACAGGATTCAAAATGCAGAGAAAATTTCTTCTCTGGATGAGGAGTTGTTAAAAATGTTATCAGGTGAGAAACCATTACTCAGGAATAAAATTCATCAGGTAGAACACCATCGTAGTCATTTAGCCTCTGCTTTTTTTGCATCACCATTTGAAGACGCCGCACTGCTTTCAATTGATGGTTCCGGAGATTTTACAACAACTATGATTGGTATCGGAAAAGGGAATCAAATAACTGTATTAGATAGCATTGACTTTCCGCATTCTGTTGGGCTTTTTTATACAGCATTTACACAATGGTTAGGTTTTCCACATTATGGGGACGAGTACAAGGTAATGGGGCTTGCTCCCTACGGGGAAGCAAAATATATAGATGCTGTTAAAGAAGTAATTCACCTAAGTGATAATGGATTATTTCGGCTCAATCTTAAATACTTCAGAGATGCAAAAAAAGGAATCATCAGTTATGGTGAAGATCATATTCCCGTAGTAGCTACTTTGTTTACCCCTTATTTTGAATCGAAATTAGGTGCTGCAAGAAAAAAGGGGGAGGAGCTTACGCAGTTTCATAAAGATATGGCTGCAAGTGTTCAGCGTTATACCGAACAAATCATTTATCATGTGCTTACACATTTGCAAAAGCGAACAGGCTTGAAAAATGTTTGTATTGCAGGCGGAGTTGCACAAAATTCGGTTGCCAATGGAAAAATTACATGCAATACACCTTTTGAAAATGTATACATACCAAGCGCCGGGCATGATGCCGGTATTTCTATGGGATCTGCTTTATATGTTTTTAATCAACTATTGCAACAACCGAGACAGCCTGCAATTTGGTCGGCCTACACCGGAAGCCAATTTACCAATGAGGAAATTGAACAACATCTTCAGGAAAAGCAAATAGCATATAAAAAACTTACTGACGAAGAACTTTATAATTACGTAGCTAACAGATTGGTTAACGCCGGGGTTGTAGGATGGTTTAGTGGAAGAAGCGAGTTTGGCCCAAGAGCTTTGGGAGGCAGGTCCATATTGGCAGATCCCAGGAGAAATGATGCAAAAGATCTGCTCAATGCAAAAATCAAACGGCGTGAAAGTTTTCGTCCGTTTGCTCCCTCAATCCTAAAGGAATATGTGGATGAATATTTTGAGTTAAGCGAACCGGTTCCATTTATGGAAAAAGTATTTCCAATAAAAAAGGAGAAACATTCTATAATACCTGCTGTAACACATGTAGATGGAACGGGAAGATTGCAAACAGTAGATCAGCAGGTTTCTCCAAGGTATTACGCCTTAATTGATGCTTTCAGGATAAAAACCGGGGTACCTATATTGTTAAATACATCTTTTAACGAAAATGAACCGATTGTAAATACCCCGGCAGAAGCACTTGATTGTTTTCTTCGTACGCAAATGGATATGCTGGTTATGGAAAACATTATTATTGAACGGTAAAATGGCATTAAAGATTTCAATAATCACAGTGGTTTATAATTGCGAAAAAACAATTGAAAGAACCATTCAATCCGTACTGGGGCAAACCTATAGTAACATTGAATATATAATTATTGATGGCGCTTCAAAAGACAACACGTTAGAACAGATCAATAAATACAGAGATCATATTTCATTAATTGTTTCAGAAAAAGATAATGGAATGTATGATGCGCTGAATAAAGGGATCAAACTTTCTACTGGTGATATAGTGGGTGTTTTACATGCGGATGATGAATTCGCACATAAGGGCATCCTTGATCATGTAGCCGATGTTTTTCAATTCAATCACAATGTTGATTGTTTATACGGTGATGCAGGATTTATTTCAAAAGAAAAACCGTGGAAAATTATACGCTATTACTCATCAGCTATTTTTAAACCCGGTTTGTTCAAATATGGATTTATGCCAGCGCATACCACTTTTTTCTGTTATAAAAAGTATTTTGATCTCCACGGGTATTACAGAACGGATATGAATATTGCCGCTGATTTTGATTTACTCTTACGCTTTTTAAAAACAAATCAACTGACATCTTATTATTTGAAAGAAATGATGGTGAAAATGAATTTAGGGGGTAAAAGCACGAATGGAATCAATAGTACCATTACCATAAATAAAGAAATAAAGAAAATATTATCAGAACATAAAATAGCTTCAAGCTACCTGCATTTATATTTGAGGTATTTTATTAAAGTTCAGGAGTTCTGGAAAAACAAAAAACAATTCGCATGAAAAAGGCATTGATAACGGGAGTAACAGGGCAGGATGGGGCTTACCTTTCAGAGTTTTTACTCAAAAAGGGGTATGAGGTACATGGTATTAAAAGAAGAAGCTCATTATTTAATACGGACAGAATTGACCACATTTATGAGGATCCTCATGTAAATAACAGGCATTTTATACTGCATTACGGCGATTTAACAGACAGTGCTAATCTTATACGGATTGTTCAGGAAGTGCAACCAGATGAAATTTACAACCTTGGCGCAATGAGCCACGTAAAAGTAAGTTTTGATACGCCGGAGTATACTGCCAATGCGGACGGAATCGGAACGCTTCGCATTTTGGAAGCCGTACGGCTTTTAGGTCTTACACAAAAAACAAAAATTTATCAGGCATCCACATCTGAATTATATGGTTTGGTTCAGGAAGTACCTCAATCAGAAAAAACACCTTTCTATCCCCGCTCACCTTATGGAGTAGCTAAGCTTTATGCTTACTGGATTACAGTTAATTACAGAGAAGCTTACAATATGTTTGCATGTAATGGTATTCTCTTTAACCATGAATCTCCATTAAGGGGCGAAACATTTGTAACAAGAAAAATTACAAGAGCTGTTGCCAAAATTGCACAGGGCATGCAGGATAAATTATGGCTGGGTAATTTAAATGCACAACGAGATTGGGGCCATGCCAAAGATTATATTGAGGCAATGTGGCTGATACTGCAACAGGAAGTTCCTGAAGATTATGTGATTGCAACAGGCATCACTACCACAGTTCGGGAATTTGTACGAATGGCTTTTTCAGAAGTGGGTATTACAATTGCTTTTAAAGGATCAGAAGGAGATGAAACCGGGTATGTTGAGAGTTGCAGCAATCCATCTTATCAGCTTCCTGCCGGTACTGTAGTGGTTGCTGTGGACTCTACTTATTACCGCCCAACCGAGGTGGAACTGCTGATTGGTGATCCAACAAAAGCAAATAAAAAATTAGGATGGAAACCCAAATATGATCTTGCCGAACTGGTAAAAGAAATGATGTCTGCAGATGTTGAGTTGTTCAGAAGAGAAAAATATTTGAAGGAGAGTGGCTTTAAATCGAAAAACCAATTTGAGTAATGGAAAAGAACGCTAAGATTTTTGTAGCAGGGCATCGGGGAATGGTTGGTTCAGCAATCGTAAGAAAGCTTCAGGCAGAAGGGTATTCCAATCTTGTATTACGCACCTCATCGGAACTGGATTTGAGGAATCAGGAAGGGGTTGATAAATTTTTCAAAGAACAAAAACCTGATTACGTTTTTATTGCAGCAGCACGTGTAGGAGGTATTGTTGCCAATAACACATTTCGTGCGGAGTTTTTGTATGATAATTTAATGATTGAAGCCAATATTATCCATGCTGCCTATCAACATAGCACAACCAAACTGTTGTTCCTTGGTTCTTCCTGCATCTATCCCAAGTTTGCTCAGCAACCAATTAAAGAAGAGTACTTACTAACAGGCTTGCTGGAACATACCAATGAACCCTATGCCATTGCTAAAATTGCAGGGCTAAAATTGTGTGATGAATACAGAAACCAGTATGGTTGTAATTTTATTTCGGCCATGCCCACTAATCTTTACGGGCCAAATGATAATTATGATCTGAATAATTCGCATGTGCTGCCGGCATTGCTCCGGAAAATGATTGTTTCAAAAAGAATTCATGCAGCAACAGTGGAAATTTGGGGAAGCGGAAACCCAATGCGTGAATTTCTTCATGTGGATGATCTGGCGGAGGCTTGTCTTTTTCTGATGAAACATTATAATGAAACCGGGTTGATCAATATAGGAGCAGGTACTGATGTAACTATTCGGCAACTGGCAGAACTAATTAAACATATTGTGGGTTTTGAAGGTGATTTGGAGTTTAACACATCCAAACCGGATGGCACGCCACGTAAACTATTGGATTCAACAAAAATCAATCAAATGGGCTGGCATCCAATAATCGATCTTGAAACAGGTATAAGAAAAGTATACAATGAAGTACAGTCACTTCCATTTTAATCATGTTTGGTATTTTTAAAAAGAAGAAACCATTGCCATTAGCTATTAATGGGTTTGCATGCATTGCTACAGATATGCATTCACATTTATTACCCGGTATTGATGATGGTTCACCCGACCTTGATACATCAGTGGAGCTGATTAAGGGAATGATGGAACTGGGATATAAAAAATTCATCACCACCCCGCATATTTATCCCGATCTATATCCCAATAACCGGGAAACCATTCAGCAAGCACACGCATTGCTTAGTGAAAGACTGGTTCAGGAAAAAATAAATGTGGAAATAACTGCTGCAGCGGAGTATTTTATTGATGAAATGTTTCCGGAGCGGCTTGAAAAAAATGAGGAACTCTTAACACTCCATAAGAACTGGGTTTTGGTTGAAATATCTTTTGTAAGTCCACCCCCTGATTTAAATGAAACCATCTTTCAGTTGATCTTAAAAGGATACCAACCCGTTCTTGCTCATCCGGAACGTTACGGATTTTATCATTCAAAAAAGGAAGTTTACCATCGGTTTCGAGATCAGGGATGTTATCTTCAAATCAACCTGTTATCGCTCAATGGGTATTATGGTAAATCAGCTCAGGAAACGGCACGTATGCTCATTGCCGAACAACTCGTAGATCTAATTGGAACAGATCTGCATCATCATCGCCATCTCCAGGCAATGAATAATGATACGCTTTTTGCAGAAGCAGATGCGCTTTTGCAATCCGGCCGCCTTTTAAATCCTTCTCTTTAAATTGTCAAAACCAAGGTTATTAATGGTGCTGAACCGGCTTTCTATTGGAGGGCCGGCTGTAAATACTTTGGCATTGTGCCAATACCTGAGTTCTGATTTTGAAGTACTGCTTGTTGCCGGCGAGCCTGCAAAGGGAGAAGAATCTGCCAGTCATTTATTAGAAGCATATCCTGCCTTTAAGGTACAAATGCTTTCATCTATCCGGCGGGCTATCATTCCTGTTGAAGATATCAAAGCATACATTCAACTTAAAAATATCATTCGAAAATTTCAACCGCAAATTGTTCATACGCATGGCTCCAAGCCCGGCGTTATTGGACGGTTAGCAGCATTTAGAGCTGGAGTTCCGGTAATTGTTCATACTTATCATGGCCATATATTTCACGCCTATTTTCATCCTTTTGTTTCCAAACGAATTATTGAAATGGAGAGATGGCTGGCAAAAAAATCTACCTGTGTTATTGCCATCAATGAGCAGTTAAAAAAGGAGCTTGTACAACGTTACCGGATTGCTCCGGAACGTAAAGTATTAGTAAATAAACTTGGGGTTGAAGTTGAAAACCTAGCCGACCCCGGTAATTTCAAGAGGGAGTCATTCAGAAAGCAGTTTTCTTTAGCTGAAAATGAATTGGCGATTGGAATTGTAGGGAGATTGGTGCCCGTGAAAAATCATGCATTGTTTATTTGGTTGACAGAGCAGTTATTAAAGGAAAAGGAGTACCAGGTTCGATTTTTTATAATAGGAGATGGAGGCGAGAGGCTAAGGCTTATTAAATTGCTCAATCAAAAAAATATCCGTTTTACCGAAGCTGGAACTGCTTTTGATCGGTCAGCACCTCTTATATTCACTTCATGGCAAAAAAATATAACGGAAATACTGTTGGGGCTTGATTTAGTGGTTTTAACTTCTGTAAATGAAGGCACTCCTGTTTCTATTATGGAAGCAATGGCAGTTTCAAGGCCTGTCGTTGCATCAGCAGTAGGGGGTATACCGGAACTGTTTATGAATAATGTAAATGGCTACACGTTCAACAGTCCGGAAGAACTCCTGACTAAAGTAGTATTACTTATCAATGATTCAAAGGAACGGATAGGGTTGGGAAAAAGGGCCGGATCGTTTGCACAGAAGTATCTGAATGTTAAAACACAGGTTTATGAATTAGCAGGTATTTACAAAAGATTAGCAGAAGGTACCTGGTAAGTTATGGATAAACACACCTGGCAGGTTAATATATACACCTAAAATTCAGGGAAAGGTTTTTTATAAGAATTAATTAATTTGTTTTATTTTTTGAACATTTTGCTGGTAAGGATTGTATTTAGTTGCGATGAATAAATTTACAATTAAAGACTTGGAAAATTTAAGTGGTATAAAAGCCCACACCATTCGTATTTGGGAGCAACGATATACCTTTTTGCAACCTCAACGTACAGCCACCAATATTCGATACTACAGTAACCAGGAACTCAAAACGCTGCTTAATATCTCTCTTCTTAACAAGTATGGATATAAGATTTCTCATATTAACCGGATGAAAAATGGGGAATTAAGGGATAAAATTTTATCCCTTACGGGCAGTCAGGCTCAGCAGGAGCGTATTGTAAATGATCTCATTCAGAACATGATTGATCTGAATATTGAAGAGTTTGAAGAAATCCTCGATCAGCACATTACATTACGGGGTATAGAAAAAACGATTACCTATATCATTTTTCCTTTTCTGGAGCGTATAGGAATATTATGGCTTACTGATCATATTAATCCGGCACAGGAACATCTGATTACGAATATTATAAGACAAAAAATTATTGTTGGAATTGATAACATTGTAACTCCTTTTGAATTAAAGCAGAATGTTCTCCTGTTTTTACCCGAAAATGAACATCACGAATTGGGACTACTTTTTATGAACTATTTGCTGAAAAGCCGGGGCGTAAAAACGATTTATCTGGGCTCAAATGTTCCTCTGCCTGATCTTGAATTTGTGGTAGATTTAA
>JBJXDV010000142.1:0-25543 GCA_046153465.1 Chitinophagaceae bacterium | reverse complement strand
ACAACAACCTCCTTTTTGGAATGATATTCAGGCTTTCCAAAAAAAGGATAGCATAAAAATGCCACAAACTAACCAGGTTCTGTTTATTGGAAGTTCTTCGTTTACCATGTGGACTGACATACAAAATTATTTTCCTGCTATTCCTATTATCAATCGAGGTTTTGGCGGATCTTCTATTTCAGATTTGCTGATGTATAAAGAGGAGGTAATTTTTAAATATCGTCCAAAGCAAATAGTTATTTATTGTGGCGAGAATGATTTTGCCGCAAGTGATACCGTTTCTGTTGAAACTGTAGTATTGCGATTTAAAGAATTATTTACTGCAATAAGAAGCAGGTATAAAAAAATTCACATTGCATATGTATCTATGAAACCAAGCCCCAGCCGCCAACAACTTATGCCAAAGTTTGTATCGGCGAATACTAAAATTAAATTATTCCTGAAACAATATCGTAATACAGCGTTCATTGATGTATACCATAAGATGTTGAAACCAGGCGACACACCAATGACTGATATTTTTTTAGATGATAATTTGCATATGAATGCAAAAGGATATACTATCTGGCAAAAAGCGATTGCCCCCTATTTAGTAAAAAATTAAAATTTACAAATGAGAAAAGTATTATTGGCCGTATCAATATTGATTTCATTCCGGGCCATTGCGCAAAAAACGCAGGATCTTAAAATGAATACGTTCATCGGCACCCTGATGAAAAAAATGACCATCGATGAAAAGATTGGTCAATTAAACCTGGTAACTCCAGGTGGTGCAGTTACCGGATCGGTTGTAAGTAAAGATGTAGAATCGAAAATTCGCAATGGACAAGTGGGCGGATTATTTGGTATTACAGGGCCAGAAAAAATTAAACAAGCACAGGAGCTGGCTGTAAATAATTCAAGATTAAAAATTCCTTTACTGTTCGGCCTCGATATTATTCATGGTCATAAAACTATTTTTCCTATCCCCCTCGGATTATCTTGCAGTTGGGATATGGAATTGATTGAACGGTCGGCACGCATTGCCGCTAACGAAGGAACTGCTGATGGATTAAACTGGGCCTTTTCCCCAATGGTAGATATTGCCCGTGACCCGCGCTGGGGAAGAGTTTCTGAAGGTTCGGGAGAAGATCCCTATCTCGGTTCTCAAATTGCCAAGGCGATGGTTAAGGGTTACCAGGGGAATGATCTTTCTAAAGATAATACAATGCTTGCCTGTGTAAAACATTTTGCTTTATATGGTGCAGCTGAGGGTGGCCGTGATTATAATACGGTTGATATGAGTAAGGTAAGAATGTACAACGAGTACCTGCCTCCTTATAAAGCAGCCATTGATGCAGGTGTTGCTACTGTAATGAGTTCTTTTAACGTGATTGATGGTATTCCTGCAACCGGAAATAAATGGTTACTAACGGAGTTGTTAAGAAATCAATGGCAATTTAATGGAATGGTGGTATCTGATTATACTGCAGTAAATGAAATTTCGAATCATGGAATGGGTGATTTACAGCAAGTATCTTCTCTTTCTCTAAATGCAGGATTAGACATGGATATGGTAGGCGAAGGATTTTTAACTACGCTTAAAAAATCATTATCCGAAGGGAAAGTTAACCAAAAGCAACTTGATGATGCCTGTAAGCGGGTATTAGAAGCAAAATATAAGCTCGGCTTATTCGAAGATCCATTCAGGTATTGCAATGAAGAACGGGCTAAAACGGAATTGCTTTCTGCCAATAATCGTAAAGCGGGAAGAGAAATTGCTGCAAAAAGTTTTGTACTGCTTAAAAATAATAATCAATTACTTCCTTTGAAAAAATCAGGTACAATTGCGTTAATTGGACCGTTAGCGGATAGCAAAAGAAATATGCTTGGTACCTGGAGTGTATCGGGCGATTGGCAAAAATCTATTTCAGTAATAGAAGGCGTTAAATCTCTTGTTGGAAATGGTGCAACTATTGTTTATGCAAAAGGTGCGAATCTTTCAGATGATACCGTTTTCGCAAAAAAAGTAAATGTATTTGGAACGGAAATAGAAATAGATAAACGTTCTCCAGATGAAATGATTAAAGAAGCTGTTGAAGCATCAAATAAATCGGATGTAATAGTTGCTGTAGTAGGCGAGGCTGCTGATATGACCGGGGAAGCATCAAGTATGGCAGATATTGGTTTACCCGAAAGCCAAAAATTATTATTGAAAGCATTAGCTAAAACAGGAAAGCCCATTGTAATGGTTTTATTTAATGGAAGACCAATGACGTTGAAATGGGAGAATGAGAATATACCGGCAATACTCGATGTGTGGTTTGGAGGAACCGAATCAGGTAATGCTATAGCAAATGTGTTATTTGGTAATTACAACCCATCCGGTAAATTGTCTATGTCGTTTCCTATTCATGTTGGTCAAATTCCTGTTTACCATAGTCAGTTAAATACCGGTCGTCCATACAATGGAGAAGAATTTTCAAAATTCAAATCTAATTATCTCGATATACCTAATCAGCCCTTGTATCCATTTGGTTTTGGATTAAGCTATTCAAACTTTACATATGGCGCTGTAAAACTAAGTAACGATGTATTAAAGACGGGTCAATATATAAAGGCATCTGTCACTATAACGAATACGGGTACACTGGAAGGAGTTGAAACTGTACAACTCTATATAAGGGATATGGTGGGCAGTATATCCAGACCGATGAAGGAATTGAAAGGATTTCAAAAGATAGTATTGAAAGCTGGGGAATCCAGAACGGTGGAGTTCAAAATAACCGCCAACGATTTAAAATTTTATGATAGTAAATTAAATTATGTGGCAGAGCCAGGAGACTTTAAACTCTTTATTGGAGGCAATTCCAGAGATGTGAAAGAAGCCAGTTTTAAATTTAATTAATAACACTCATGCTCTTTATGATTTAGTTGAAAGATTATGGTTAAAGCAAAAAATATAATTTTTGACCTTGGAGGAGTTTTGCTCAATTTAGATTTTCAGCGAACAACAAAAGCATTCAGTGAGATCGGACTGAATGCGATCGAAGATTTATTTCGGCTAGGCCATGCCGGTTCCTTTTTTAAAGATCACGAGAAAGGTTCTATTACCGATGAAGAATTTATCGCAGCTATTGAAAATCTTCCGGGAAATAAAGGAACTATTGCACAGATTAAAGCAGCCTGGAATGCATTGTTACTCGATTTCCCAAAAGAAAGAGTGGTTTGGTTGGGCCAGTTAAAACATAAATACCGACTTTTTTTATTTAGCAATACCAATGCAATTCATTTGGCCAGCTTTCAGCAATCCTTTAAAAATGTCCACAGATTTCAAATGGATGAATTATTTGAGCGAACCTATTATTCGCATCTGGCAAAAATCCGAAAACCAGAACCAGCCGCTTATGAATTGGTATTGAAGGAAAATAAGCTAAAAGCAGAGGAAACCCTATTTATAGATGACGCATTAATTAATGTAGAAGCAGCACAATCAATAAAAATTCAGGGAATTCATTTGCAACCCGGCGTTGAGGTAACCTCATTGGAATTGTAGCCAATAAAAACATTTACTTCCCTTTAGTTTTTGCATTCATTAGCGAGGGAATGTAAAGGTGATTTTTATTTTGTATCCTTTTTTTAAATGCTACTTAACCTCTTCAAAGTCAATATAGTCTTTTGAATTCGTATTCGACGTTGGTGTTTTTTTAAAAGAAGGAGGGCGTTCCGGTATCGGAGGTTGCTGCTGCATTTGATTGTGAAAATCACTAACCTTAGTTTTTATTTGCTTAGTGGCACGGGCAACTGGAATGATGAATTCAAATACGAATTTGTAAAGAAAGTAGACCAATAGTGCCCACAATATATACTTAACTATCATGCTATAAAGGTAACAATTAAGGAATATTGTAACTGTTAATACATTCGAAAAGAGGATGAATGGCCAATTTTTTATTTAGCCAGTGTAAATAAAGGCGAATCGAAACCTTAATTGAGACAGTGGGTTTGATATAGAGGGGAGCTACTCAGTCAATATCCGCAGAATTTTTAGAATTGGTTTTGGAAGTATAGTACTATTTGCCTTACATTTGCCATAGATAAAGATGATGTAGAAGGGAACGGAATCGTTCCCTTCTTTATTTCCCGGATATGAACACCGAAAAACTGATAAACACTATTGAAAAAATGCTGATGGATTTGCTAACGGAGCAGCCAGCGTACTTTTTAGTGGAAATCAAAATCAAACCCACCAATAATATAAAGGTATTTTTAGATGGTGATCAGGGAATAACGATTGAAAAATGTATCGCATTTAATAGAGCTCTTTACAATCAGCTAGAAGAAGCACAGCTTTTTCCGGATGGTGATTTTTCACTGGAGGTTTCATCGCCGGGCTTAGATGAGCCATTGAAATTATTTCGACAATACCTAAAAAATACAGGTAGGCCGGTTGAGGTTATTTTGAATGATGGTCAGAAAGTAGAAGGGAAATTATTAGAAGTAAACGAATCAGCACTGGTAATAGAAGAAACAAAGGGGAAAAATTCGGGAGGCAAACCCTCGGGTAAGAAGAAGGAAGTATTGCAGCATATTTTGTTATTTGAACAGGTAAAATCAACTAAACTTCAAATAGTATTTTAAATTCCGGTTTACCGGTTCTTAAACTGTAGATTATGGCAAGTATTAATCTTATAGAAGCTTTTGCGGAATTCAAGGATGCCGAAAATATTGACAGGCCCACGATGATGAAAGTGGTGGAAGATGTTTTTAAAACCCTTCTCCGTAAAAAATATGGTGCAGATGATAATTTTGATGTAATTGTAAATGCAGAAAAAGGCGATTTGGAAATCATTCGAAGAAGGATGATTGTAGAAGATGGTGCGGTCATCGATCCTCTTGCAGAAATTGCCTATAGTGACGCTGTTAAAATTGAACCAGACTTTGAAGTTGGAGAGGAACTTTATGAAGAAGTAAATATTCTTGATTTCGGCCGACGGGCTATCCTGGCTGCCAAACAAACACTTGCCAGTCGCATTAGTGATCTTAAAAAGAATGTGCTTGTAAAAAAATATGGCGAGCGTGTCGGAGATATTATAAGTGCCGAAGTATACCAGGTTTGGAAAAAAGAAATACTCATGCTCGATGAAGAAGGAAATGAACTTATTCTTCCAAAATCTGAGCAAATACCCCAAGACTATTTTAAGAAAGGCGAGAATACACGCTCGGTTGTAAAAAAAGTAGAATTAAAAAATAACTCACCGGTAATTATACTTTCGCGTACATCTCCCTCTTTCCTTGCTAAATTGCTTGAAATTGAAGTGCCGGAAATTTTCGACGGACTGATTGTAATTAAAAAAATTGTCCGTGAACCCGGTGAGCGGGCAAAAGTTGCCGTAGAATCTTTTGACGATCGAATTGATCCGGTTGGAGCCTGCGTAGGAATGAAGGGTAGCCGTATCCATGGAATCGTTCGGGAATTAAAGAATGAAAATATAGATGTAATAAATTGGACCAGTAATATTCAGTTACTTATTCAACGTTCGCTTACGCCAGCACGTATTACTAGTATGGAGCTTGATAATGACACAAAACATGCAAACGTATACTTGAAACCTGATCAGGTATCTTTGGCTATTGGTAAAAAAGGCGTGAATATTAAATTAGCTCAGGAATTAACCGGTTACAGTATAGATGTTTTCCGCGACACCGAAGGAGAACCGCAGGAATACGATATTGATCTCGAAGAGTTCAGCGATGAAATTGAAACCTGGATTATTGAGGAATTTAAACGTATTGGTTGCGACACGGGTCGCAGTGTATTGAATCTAACAGCAGAAGAACTGGAAAGAAGAACTGACCTTGAGAAAGAGACCATCGACGATGTTAGAAAAATATTGAAAGAAGAATTTGAAAAAGAATGATACCAATAGACCCGAAAGCTTGAATCGTTTGTAGTTACTGCGATTCAGGAGGATCTACCCGGTATCTGATATAATACAGATAATATAAAAAACCTGAATGGCAGAATTAAAATTACCAAGACTGTTAGGCGCGGCCAAAGAATTTAATGTTGGTCAGGATACCATTATTGATTTCCTGATAGCTAAAGGATTTCCTAAAGATGATCTTAAACCAACGTCGAAGATTACAGAAGAAATGTATCGTTCGTTGCAGCAGGAGTTTGCAGGCGATAAAGTCGCTAAATTAAAAAGTGACCAGATCGATCTTCCTAAAGGAAGCGTAGAAGCCAAAAAGAAAAAGGAAGATGAAACAGTTGTTTTTAAAAAAGAAACTAAGAAGGAAGTAGAAATAGAAAAGCCAGTTGTAATCGCACCGGTGGTGGATCAAAAACCAGTAGCCGAAGAAAAGAAACCAGAGGAACCTGAGATTGTTAAGATAGAAGCTCCGGAAATTAAAGGACCTAAAGTGGTCGATAAGATAGATCTCTCAACGATTGATTCTTCTACACGACCGAAGAAAATCGTTAAAAAGAAAGCAGAGCAACCTACTGCTGAAAAGCCGAGAACAAACAGCGGCGAAAAACCTAAATCTAAAAAGAAAAAAGCAGAGGAGATTATTTTAGAAGTTGAATTACCCAAAGAAGAAGACGCTTCCGTTAACGAAACAGAATCGATTGAAGACCTGCCGGCAGTTATTGAAAATATTAAAGCAGATAAATTAGAAGGACCAAGAATTGTAGGTAAGATTGAATTGCCAGTAGATAGTGATACTCGTCCAAAACATTCAGACGAGAAAAGAAAACGGAAGCGAATTCCTATTGAGAAAAAAGATTTTAAACAGTCTCCTGGGGAATTGTTTAAAAGAAAAGATGGTGATCAGGGTCCGAGACAAGGTTCAGGAGGTGGTGGACAACAGCAAGGAGGGGTAACCAGGAGACCAGGACCACCAGTAAAAGCCGGGCAGGGAGGCACTGGTAGCAATACACGAACCGGATCCGGACCTGGAAGAGATCGAAGCAGGGAAGTTAAAGAAATTGACGAAAAAGAAATTCAAAATAAAATTCGTGAAACACAAGCTAAATTAGCAGGTGCAGGTGGACGTGGGAAAAGTTTAAAAGCAAAATACCGTCGCGAAAAAAGACAGGGAGTGGCTGATCTGTCGGGAGGCGAAGAACAACAGGATAACAAACTGCAGCTTACGGAATTTATTAGCGTAAGTGAATTAGCAAACCTAATGGACGTAAGTTTTGCTGAAGTAATCAGTAAATGTATGAGCCTGGGTTTGATGGTATCAATCAACCAGCGTCTTGATGCCGAAGTAATTGAGTTAGTGGCCAGTGAATTTGGTTTTGATGTTGAGTTTATAGATATGGAGAAGCAGATGGAAATGGAGGAGGAAGAAGAAGAAGATATTGCAGAGAATCTACATCACAGGGCGCCGATTGTTACGATCATGGGTCACGTAGACCACGGAAAAACTTCCCTGCTTGATTATATAAGAAATGCAAACGTTGTAGGAGGTGAGGCCGGAGGTATTACCCAGCACATTGGCGCCTATGAAGTAACACTGGCTAATGGCAAACATATTGCATTTTTAGATACACCTGGTCACGAAGCGTTTACAGCTATGCGTGCACGTGGTGCTAAGGTTACAGATATTGCTGTTATTGTTATTGCGGCAGATGATGCAGTGATGCCCCAAACAAAAGAAGCTATCAGTCATGCACAGGCTGCAGGCGTTCCCATGATTTTTGCAATCAACAAAATGGATAAAGATGGTGCGAATCCTCAAAAAATTTATGAGCAGTTATCTCAAATGAATTTATTGGTGGAAGAATGGGGAGGTAAATATCAAAGCCAGGAATTAAGTGCCAAGAAAGGATTGAACGTAGATGCATTACTCGAAAAAATATTATTAGAAGCAGAGATTTTAGATCTAAAAGCCAATCCAGATCGGGAGGCCGCAGGAACTATTATTGAAGCAACCCTTGATAAAGGCCGCGGTTATGTAGCTACGGTACTGGTGCAAAATGGAACCTTAAAACAAGGAGACATTGTAGTATCCGGGCAACACTTTGGAAGAGTAAAAGCAATGTTTAACGAGCGAAATAAGCGAAAAGAAGAAGCGCCACCATCAACTCCTGTACTTTTATTAGGATTGAATGGCGCTCCGCAGGCTGGTGAAAAATTCAAAGTGTATGAAGATGAAGCCGAAGCAAAAGAAGTAGCCAATCGTCGTGCACAAATTCTTCGTGAGCAGGGAATACGAACTAAGAAACATATTACTCTTGATGAAATCGGAAGACGACTTGCATTGGGCAATTTTAAACAGCTAAACCTTATTATCAAAGGTGATGTGGATGGATCAGTGGAAGCATTAAGCGATTCTTTACAGAAACTATCTACACCGGAAATTGCCGTAAGTGTGGTACTAAAAGCAGTTGGAGCAATTACTGAAAGCGATGTATTGCTGGCTACAGCTTCGGATGCTATTATGGTTGGTTTCAACGTAAGGCCTTCTGCACAAGCTGCAAGGCTTGCAGAAAACGAAGGAGTTGAAATAAAACTCTATTCAATTATCTATAACGCAATTGAGGAAATCAAAAGCGCTATGGAGGGAATGCTGGAGCCAACTATTCAGGAAAAAATTGTTGCTAACGTAGAAGTAAGGAATGTATTTAAGTTCGACAAAGCAACGGTAGCAGGTTGTTTTGTATTGGATGGAAAAATTGCGAGGAACTCCAAAATTCGTATCATTCGGGATGGAATAGTTGAATATCCAAAAGGGGAAGGGCAAAGCTCTGAATTAGCGTCCTTAAAGCGATTTAAAGATGATGCGAAAGAGGTTGTTTCCGGAATGGAATGCGGATTGACTATCAAAAATTTCAATGACGTAAGAGTGGGTGATATTGTAGAAGCTTTTGAAGTAGAAGAATTAAAAAGAACATTATAAAAACCTGCAATTGCCAAATCCTGGAGGACTATTCCTTTAGGATTTGTCTTTTAAAGAAGCGGGTCGAAACTTTTGTTAAATAAACAGTAAGAATACTCAGCTACCGGTTTAGAAAAGTATTTTTGATTGCATCATTATTAATAGATAGTATGAGAAAAGCGCTTACCATTGTCGCCAGTTTATTTCTTTCCTTTTTTGCACTTGCACAACCACAAAAGGTAGTTGCCGATAAAATAGTTGGTATTGTTGGAGATAAAATTATACTGCGTTCAGATGTATACAATGAAATACAGGATAAACAGCGAAGAAATGAACCGGTACCTGAAAATGCGCCTTGTTCTATCATGGATCAGATTCTCATTATTAAGGCGCTTACATTGCAGGCCGAAAAGGATTCGATCATTGTAACTGAAGAAGAAATAGAAGCAGAGCTTGACAATAGAATTCGTTATTATGTGCAGAATTACGGATCCAAAGAAGCGTTGGAAGAAATTGCCGGAAAAACGGTGTACCAGATAAAAGAAGATTTTCGTCAGTCAATTAAAGAAACAAAATTGGCTAAGCGGATGCAGGAAAAGGTGGTAGACAATGTAAAAATTACACCGCAGGAAGCTAAAATTTATTGGGATAAAATACCAAAAGACAGTTTACCTTTTTATGAATCTGAGGTAGAAATCGGAGAAATTGTAATCTATCCAAAAGCTAGTCGTGATTTTGAAAAACTCTCCATTGATGAATTAAAAGATTATAAAACTCAGGTTGAAAATAAATCATCAAAGATAGAAACACTGGCAAGCTTATATTCTGATGATCCCGCAGTTAAGCAAAACGGGGGTCAGTACACGTTAAATCGTAATGAAAAATCCTGGGATCCTGCATTTATCAATAATGCCTTTCGTTTAAAAGAGGGACAGGTATCTCCGGTATTCAAATCAAAATTTGGCTGGCATGTTATTCAAATGGTCAGCAGGGCAGGTGATGATGCCGTTGTTCGACATATTTTACGGATACCAAAAGTAACAGAAGTAGAGGCCAACGAAGCAATCGCTAAATTAGATTCTGTACGTGCCAAACTAATTGCCGGAACCATCAAATTTGGAGAGGCTGCTATAAAATATGGCGAGGATGAAAACCAGAAATTTACAGGTGGAATGAAACAGGGAGCTAATGGCACCTATCTTACCATTGATCAATTAGATAAAGATATTGTACTAATGCTTGCGAAAATGAAAGTGGGCGATTATTCATTACCGGTAGTTTTTTCTGACGAAAGAGAGAAAAAAGGAGTACGCATAGTTTTCCTTAAATCCCGTTCAGCACCTCACCGGGAGAATATGAAAGATGATTATAACAGGATTTCTTCGAGGGCACTTGAAGTAAAAAAAATGCAGGTATTGGAAAAATGGTTTGCCACTAAGCTTCCAAATTATTACATCATGCTTGATGAAGAGTTCAAGGGCTGCAGCAATCTTGGCAACTGGTGGCAGTATGCAGCAAAGGTGATTCAATAAGTGCAAACACCTATTTTGCTAAAATCTACGGTTTATATTTAAGGTTTTATCGGCTATTTCTTTAGCTTACATAAGTATTTACGTTTAACTGACCCCATTATTTTGTAATAAAGAATTAAAATGGGCGATGGCTTGAGAAAACCAAATGGAAAAAACCGAACACCAATCCAGTCCTTCAGGCGGCTTTATATTAACCCCTTCAAGGCCCCTTTCTGATGCTAAAGGATCAAACCTTAAGCCATCACTTACTCCGGCTATTAACCCTCCCATAAGTAGAAAAGAAAAAGCCACGCTCGATCGGTTTTATAAAAATATCCCGATTGCCCTGGTAATTTATAATTTTAAAACGGAAGAAGTTTTGTATGTGAATGCTTCTTTTTTAAATTTATATGGTTATACAAATGCTGAGTATAGTTCACTTCGTATTTCGAATCTCTTTGAGTTTCCTGAAGACCAAATAATTAAAAAACTTCAGAAAGCGGGGCGTTCCATTGATACAACACACGTAACAAAGAATGGAAGAACCTTGTTTGTGAATTTGCAGGGAGGATCCATAAAAACAGAATCTAATAAGTTTGCGTGTATTTATATAAAAGAAAATGCAGTTAAGCCAAAAGAAGGAAAGGATAAAAAATTTAGTGAAGCGCCTCTGGAATTAAGTGAGGTTTTCGAGAAAGTAACAGAAATTATTTTTAAACTGGATGAGAAGGGTAATTTACTATTTGTATCACCCGCATTTCAACGTTCACTTGGCTATACTGAAAATGAAGTAATTGGTAAACCATATAATTCATTTATTCATCCAACTGACCTTCCATTCGTTATTGATTTAATAGATTCAAAAAATAAAACCAATAACCCCTTAACGGATATTGTTTTTCGAGGCTTACACAAAGATGGATCTTATGTATGGTTAAGTACCTCGGTATCCTTTATTTTTAATGAAGAAGGTGCAATTAAATATAGTATTGGTCTTTCTCAAAATATTACCAGGCTTCATACCATCGTTGAAAAATTGAAAGCAACGGAGCAACGGTATGCCTCATTTTTAGAGCAATCTTCCGAAGCGATTTGGCGAATTGAAATACCAGGTGGTATTTCTGCGGATGCTGAATTTGAAGTAATACTTGGGTATTGCGTAGAACATGGTTACCTCGCAGAATGTAACCAGGCCTATGCAAAAATGTATGGTTATTCAAGCCCGGAAGAAATGGAAGGTTTACTTCTTTCACAACTTATGCCGGTAGATGATCCGGGAAATCTTTCCTATTTTATAAGTTTTGTTGAGGCAGGATTCAAACTAACGGACGGAGAGTCTGTTGAACATGACAGAGACGGAAGTAAAAAATATATAATCAATAATCTTATAGGTATTATTGAAAATGGCAGACTAATAAGAATTTGGGGAACACAGCGGGATATAACTCAACATCGTCTATCACAAGAATTACTCAGAGAAAGCGAAGAACGATATCGAGTATTTATTCAACAAAGTACAGAAGCAATATGGCGCGGAGAATTAACCGAGCCGATAAACATTTCTGATCCTGTTGAAATCCAAATCAATCAATTTTATAAAAATGCATACCTCGCAGAGTGTAATGATCAAATGGCGAGATTGTATGGATTCGAAAATGCGAAAGATCTATACGGAACTAGGTTTGGGAATTTTGTCGATATTTCTGATGAATTTTCAAAGCAAATAGCCCGCGAATTCATTAGTAATGGCTACCGACTTTTCCGCGCACCATCTTCACAAGTTGATCGAAACGGAAACATAAAATACTATCTCAATAACCTTGTAGGAATCATTGAAAATGAAAAGGTCGTAAGAGTATGGGGCTCACAAACAGATATAACCGAACAACGAAAGGCAGAAAAAGCTCTAAAAGCCAGTGAAGAAAGATATAGGGTTTTTATCCAGCAAAGTGCTGAAGGAATCTGGAGGATGGAAGGCCCACCTCTTGAAATAGATCTTCAAACGGACGAGGAAATAATCGATTATCTATGCCAACACCTTGTACTTACAGAATGCAATGATGCTTTCGCAAAAATAAATGGGTATCAAAAATCAGAAAAAATTATTGGTTCCCCACTGCTAAGACTTTTACCAGGAGAGGCAAATCAAACTACTAAATATCTTAAATCATTTATTCAGGGAGGGTATAGATTAGAAAACCTACTTGTTGATTTACCAACTGAGAATGGCGGTATTATAAATACCAATGTAAGTATTATCGGAATCGTGGAAAAAGGCAAACTTGCCAGGATCTGGGGAACCCAACGGGATATTACAGAATTGAAAACCGCCGAGAAAGAAATTATTAAGAAAGAAGAACAATACAGAACCTTAGCCGAAAATGTGCCCGTAATGATTTACCGAATGGGAAAAGACTTTCGGTTCACTTATATTAACAAAGCGGTAAAAGAATCTTTTGTTTCTCCTCACGATACATTTATTGGAAAAACGCCTCAGGATTTGGGCCTGGATAATGATAAATGGAGAACGCTTCGCGAAAAAGGCGATCGGGTTTTTAGTACAGGGATTGCCGATAGTTTTACCTTTAAGGTTCCCTCACTAACCAATTCTGCTAAGGAATATAATCTTCTAATTAACCTAACCCCGGAAAGAGATGAAACCGGGCAAGTGTGTTCTATAATTGCCATAGCTAATGACATCACGCCAATTATTAAAGTACAGGAGGAGCTTATCTATAAAGATAAACTATTATCAGTAACCGCAGAGAGTGCTTACAGATTATTGAAAGAGGAAAATTACAATACAATTATCCCGGTGATTATTAAAGATATTGGTACGGTAACATTAGCAGACCGTGTCTATGTTTTTGAAAATTATAAAGATGAGAAGGGCAGGTTAAACACAAAACAACTATTTGAGTGGTACGCAGAAGGAAATGATCCATCAAAGAATTTTCCAGAAGACAAAAGTATTCCATTTAGAATTCTTCTGGAAGACAATAATCATCTTAAGGAAGGTGCTAGTTTGTTTACACCAACAAACGCAACAACAAGTGAGATTGAAAAGCTATTGGTTCAAATGGGGGTTAGTTCAATTTTGATTGTTCCAATAATTGTAGAGACTAAATTTTGGGGATACGTAGGATTGGATGATTTTCATAATAAACGGCAGAGAACGGAAGTTGACAAAGGGATATTAGTAGCATTTGCGTCTTCCCTGGGTAGTGCTATTGGAAGAAAAAAAGCACAGGATGCCATCTTCGAAAGCGAAGCACGCTTTAGGCAAATGGCAGACACTGCACCAGTTATGATTTGGGTTTCTGATGAAGTGGATAACACTATTTACGTCAATAAAAGCTGGCTGGAATTTACCGGGGTTTCAATCGAAGAAATTAACAACAACAACTGGTCATCACTGGTATATCCGGAGGATATTAATGTAGCTATTTACGAATATCAGGAAAAGTGGAAGCAACGGTTACCCGTACTGCTTGAGTACCGGCTATTGTCAGCCGCAGGCGAATATCGTTGGGTAATAGATCAGGCAATTCCAAGGTTCCTTGCAGATGGACGATTCCTGGGATACATTGGATCTTTAATTGATATTCACGATCGTAAGCTTTCGGAAGAAAAAATAAGTTTTCAGGCTCTCGTAATGCGGGAATTAACAGAAGCGATTATATCTACCGATCTTGATTCTAATGTAATTACCTGGAATAATGGAGCTGAAAAAATATATGGTATCGAGTCGGCCCAAATAATCGGCAAGCCATTTAGCGAATTTGTTATTCATAATTATATTAATGAAACTCACCAGGAAGCATTTAACCACTTATTTGCAAACGAGTATTGGGTTGGTGAAGTATATTATAATCGAAAAGATGGCAGAAGGATATATTTAAATAAGACAATATCTTTCATCACCAATATTAAAAAGGAACGTATTGGAATTGTATATGTTTACAGAGACATTACTGATAAGCGAAAATCGGAAGAAGCGCTGCGAATTAGTGAGGAGCGTCATCGTTCAGTAGTACATGCGCTATCGGAAGGAATACTGCTTATGGACAGAATGGGTAGAGCGGTTACTGCTAACCGTAGTGCCGAAAACATTTTGGGCTTATCTACTAAAGAAATTATTGGAAAAGCTAATTACAATTGCCATTGGAACACAATTCATGAAGATGGATCTCCCTTTCCTCACGAAAAACATCCTTCAATGGTTACGCTTCAAACAGGACAGTCACTTCAAAATATTGTGATGGGTATTGATAAGCCAGATGGCTCATTAACCTGGATAACGATTAACACAGAACCGTTGTATTATTCGGATCAGCGTTTTTCACCCGATGCAGTCGTAGCATCTTTTACAGATATTACGCAGCGGAAGATGGCACAATTGGAATTACAACGGAACGAACAGCAATTACATGAGTACGGCGATAGGATAAACAATATACTTGATAGCATAACCGACGGGTTTATTGCTGTAGACAATCAATTGAATATATTTTTGTGGAACAGAGTTTTTGAAACCTATTCAGGAAAACGATCAATTGACGTAATTGGTCGAAGAATTAATCAGGTATTGCCCGACCTCGATGAATCGTTATATGACCAGTTTTTATTTGCCCTGAAGGAAAATAAAACAATGGTTCATGAGTATCATAAAAAAATACAAAATGAGTGGTTTGAAACAACCATTTTCCCATCTGCACAGGGCTTATTTATTTATTTCAGAAATATCACGAAAAGAAAAAGCCAGGAAGCATTGCTGGCATTGGAAAAGGAAGTGCTCGAACTAAATGCTCGAACTCAGGCAACTCTTAAAAGCACTACTGATTTTTTATTGAGAGGAATTGAAAATATGTTTCCGGGTATTCTTTGTTCAGTTATTGGTCTACGGGAAGATGAAAAAACGCTTGAAACAATTTCAGCGCCGTCTCTTCCGGCAAATTATTGTAGAAAAGTAGATCAATTAGGAGTCGGCCCTAATACGGGTAGCTGCGGAACCGCCATGTATCTAAAAAAGAATGTTATCGTAGAAAACATAGCCACAAGTAGTGTCTGGGAAAATTATAAAGAGGTAGCGTTAGAATATCAGTTGGCGGCTTGCTGGTCTTTTCCCATATCAAGTTCACAGAATAAAGTACTTGGGAGTTTTGCTATTTATCACAAGCAAATAAGTTCTCCTTCGCCAGAAGAATTAGTGATTATAGAACGAACCATAAATATTTTACGCGTTATTATTGAAAATAAACAATCTGAAGAAAAGATTAAAACGAGTAACGAAAGATATTTACTTGCCACTATGGCTACTAACGACGCTATCTGGGATTGGGATGTAATTACTAATTACATGTATTGGGGAGAGGGATTTCATGCATTATTTGGTTATAAAGCGGGATACTTCAATAAAAACCTTGGGATATGGGAAGCAAGTATCCATCCTATCGATAAAGACAGGGTAACACAAAGCATTCGAAACTTTGTTGAGAGTAACAGTCAACAGGTATGGCATGAAGAGTACCGGTTTCGAAAATCAGATGGTAAATATGTGCTGGTAGCCGATCGGGGTTTTCTTATTTATAATCAGCAGGGAAAAGTTAACAGGATGGTGGGATCGATGCAGGATGTTACCGACAAAAGAGAAATGGAAAACAAATTGCTTAACCAGGAATTAAATAAGCAAAAGCAAGTTGCACAGGCCGTAGTTGATGCCCAGGAAAAAGAACGATCATTTATTGGAAAAGAATTACACGATAATATTAATCAGATATTGTCGACCGCTAAATTATACCTGGAAGTTGCTAAAACAGATGAGAAAGAGCGCTCAAGCCTGATTGATATGAGTGCAAATAGTATTTCAGATGCGATCAATGAAATCAGAACTCTTTCCCGGTCGCTGGTACCTTCGAGTATTGGAGACCTTGGACTGGTTGAAACGATTCAGGACCTCGTGGAAAGTATTAAACTCACCCGTAAACTAAATGTAGAATTTTATCATTACCCTGACATTGATTCAGTGATAAGCGAACAGCAAAAACTGATGTTATACCGAATTGCACAGGAGCAGGTAAACAATGTAATAAAACATGCAAATGCTAAAAACCTCACTATAGAATTAATGAGAGATGAAAATAATATCAATATATCAATAACTGACGATGGAAAAGGATTTGATGAAGAGTTAATTAAACATAAAAAAGGAGTTGGGTTTTCGAATATTTCAAGCCGGGCAGAATTATTTAATGGAAAAGTTAAAATCAATTCTGCCCCGGGAAAGGGATGCACGTTGAATGTATATGTACCTATTATAAATCGCTAAAATTTTAATTATGCAAAAAGTAAGTATTTTAATTGCAGACGATCACAAATTAATCCGGGAAACATGGAGTTTTATTTTAAATAATGACACTCGATTTGAAGTAATAGCCGAATGCGGAGATTCTGATCAGGCAGTAGAATTAGCCCGAGACTTAAGGCCCAATATTGTTTTGATGGATATTAATATGACTCCCATCTCGGGCTTTGAGGCAACTGAAAAAATTCGCAAAGTTTCGCCTGCCTCTAAAATCATCGGTGTATCCATGCACTCTCAACCTGCCTATGCAAAAAAAATGCTGCAGATAGGTGCAAAAGGTTACGTAACTAAAAATTCTTCAAAAGAAGAAATGATAAAGGCGATCATGGAAGTAACCAATGGAAATAAATATATCTGCGATGAAATAAAAAATAATATTTCAGATATGGTATTGGAAGAAAATAAAGACACCCCGAATGTAAATGCATTAACTGAGCGTGAAATACAAATAATCAACTTAATTAAAGAAGGATTTTCTTCCAAAGAAATTGCCAGCCAGCTTAGTATTTCGCTAAAAACAGTAGAAGTTCACCGTCACAATATCTTAAAGAAATTAAAATTAAAAAACTCAGCATCACTGGTAAATTTTATAAATAATACAGCGGCATATATTTAACTGGTTAACTGTTTTTATAGCACCTAAACTGGCAAGTGAATCCGGAGAAGATAATTTTTACGATTGTATAAACTACATAGCGACTGAATAACCCAGTTCTGAAGTATTCATGAAGCTAAATTTCTAAAGCCTGCAGGCAAAATATAGTTGTGAGATAAACCTATACAAACCCGGTAATTATTACGGTCTGTATTTTATATGTACTGGAAAGAGTTTTGTTGTTTATATGATTCTTAGAACATGGGCCAATCATTATTTCCTAAATCGCCTTACCTTTGAATTTTCCAGTACAACTGTAAATCTTTACATGAGTGATGCTATAAAACATGAATGCGGATTGGCATTCATACGGTTACGTAAGCCATTTTCGTATTATCAGCAGAAATATGGTACAGTGATGTGGGGCATTAATAAGCTTTACCTGCTTATGGAAAAGCAACACAACCGTGGTCAGGATGGAGCTGGAGTTGCGGCCGTAAAACTGAATGTGGAGCCAGGATATCCCTTTCTACAGCGAATAAGAAGTTGCGCCTCACAACCAATTGTGGACATCTTCTCTAAAATAAATAACGAAGTTAAGGAATTAGAAAAATTTCAAACCGATATTACTAAACACCCAGGCCTGATGAAAGGTCATATTTCCTTTTTGGGTGAATTGTTAATGGGGCACCTGCGATACGGAACTCAGGGAAAGAACAATGTAGAATTTTGTCATCCTTTTATAAAAAGAAACACAGCTCCTGCAAGAAACCTGGCACTCGCTGGAAATTTTAATCTTGTAAATACCGATGAACTTTTTGCATTGGTTAACATTGAACCCGGCGACTTTCAAAAGCAAAGTGATTTGGCGGCTATGATGGAAGTGATTCATCATTTCTTAGTAAAAGCAGATGAAGAATCGCCCGATAATATAGATATCTTAAAATTGTTACAAAAAGCAACCGCCCTTTTCGATGGTGGGTTTACGGTAGGTGGCCTTATCGGTAATGGGGATGCCTTTGTTTTTAGAGATGCGCATGGTATACGTCCGGCCTATTATTATATAGATGATGATGTAGTAGTAGCTGCATCGGAAAGAACTGCCATCAGAACTGTTTTTAATGTAGGCGAGAATGAAGTATTGGAATTAATGCCCGGCAAGGGTATAATTGTAAAAGCAGATGGAACTATTAAAGTAGAACAAATCCTACCTGCACAAGAACGGAAAGCATGCAGTTTTGAGCGAATTTATTTTTCAAGAGGCAGCGATGAAAAAATATACAGTGAGCGGGCGGCCCTTGGATACAATTTAAGTGAACAGGTTTTGCAAGCCATCAACAATGATCTTAAGAACACCATCATTTCGTTTATTCCAAATACCGCCGAGGTAGCGTTTTACGGTTTGCAAAAAGGGTTAGAAGATTATCTGAATAAGATTAAGATACAACGCATTTTATCTTGGGGAAAAGACTTTGATGAAGAAAAGCTTACGGAAATGATTACCCGGCGGGTAAGAGCTGAAAAAGTAGCAATTAAAGATGTAAAACTCCGAACATTTATTACTGAGGATTCTAGTCGTAATGAAATGGTACAGCACGTTTACGATATTACGTACGGAACGGTGGCAAAAAATAAGGATACACTCGTAATTATTGATGATTCCATTGTAAGAGGTACTACTTTAAAAGAAAGTATAGTACGTATGCTCGGTCGGCTTCATCCAAAAAAAATAATTGTATTATCTTCTGCTCCTCAAATCCGGTATCCGGATTGTTATGGAATTGATATGAGTAAATTGGGCGACTTCATTGCTTTTCGCGCAGCCATGGAACTTTGGAAAGAACGAAATAAAGAAAATTGTTTGCAGGATCTTTATAATAAATGTAAGGAGATGGATAGAACAGGAAACCTACATAAAGAAAATGTTGTACAGCAGGTATATAGTCCGTTTAGTACCTTAGAACTTTCGAACAAAATAGCAGAACTCATTACGCCGAAAGGGTTTACGATTCCTGTTCAGGTAATTTTTCAAACCATTGAATCGCTGCATAAGGCTTGTCCAACCAACACGGGCGATTGGTATTTCACAGGAAATTACCCTACTGCAGGCGGAAATAGGGTAGTTAACAAAGCATTCCTAAATTATATGGAAGGGAAAAATATAAGGGGGTATTAATTTTTGAAGATAATAAAGATTATTGTTAGTATTTTTTAATAAACTATTTAATATTGTTATGAAAACAGTAATAATAGTTAGACATGCCAAAAGCAGTTGGGCCGACATAGCAATGGCTGATTTTGATAGACCGCTAAACGATAGAGGCAAAAAAGATGCCCAGGAAATGGCAGCAAAACTTAAGAAGAAAGGAATAAGTATTGATTTTTTTATTTCAAGCCCTGCAAAAAGGGCAAAAAAAACAGCCCAGTTGTTTGCCGGAGAATTCGAATATCCTAAAGAAAAAATTTTATTCTTACCGCAACTTTATCACGCCGGTGTTTCTGATTTTATCGAAGTCATTTATAAGCTCCCTGATACCGTAAATACAATAATTCTTTTTTCTCATAATCCTGGCATCACTGAATTTGTAAATTGTCTTACAGACACTAAAATTGATAATATGCCTACTTGTGCTGCATATGCTGTTACTTTAAATTGTAATAACTGGGTTGATTTTGAGCAGGCAAAAAAAAAGTTCTCCTTTCTTGAGTATCCCAAAGCAGTATAAACTCGAAATAGTCAATTTATTGTACTTGGGCTAATTGGTTATTATGACTTATTTTTTTCCTAACTTTAAAAGTATTTCAAACCCCCTTTTTTTAGAATCTACCTGATTATTTTTATGTTGATCAGTACATAAACCTTTATACCATGATTCCAAAATTTGTTATCACAGAAAGCGCTGGATTAAAGTTTACTACAATATTTTCGATAATAATTTTGTTTTTAGTATCCAGAAGTAACGGTCAGGGGGACTCTTCCTGTACGGGTTACCCTAATATAGGACAGAAAAAAGTAACAGGTATTTCCATTGGCGGCTCTCCCGGTACACCAAGATATGTTTCTTTATTACAATACACACCCAAGGTATATAATCCATCAGACTTTAGCACTTTATACCCGACAATCATTTATTTTCCAGGAAATGCAACCGCTGCTGCTAATCCTCCGGGAACGATTGATCCTTGCCGGATGATTTATGATCAAACAACTTCCTTACCTGGGAAAATTGCAGAGAATAAATTTCGCGACTCAGTTTTTTCCGGCGGAAAATGGAATCATTATATCGTGTTATCATTTCAATATAATACTTATAACTATCCATCTGATTTTCCTTCCGCGGCATCTGTTGATTCTGTAATAGACTATGTGCTGGCAAATTATCGCGCTGATCCTGCCAGGGTATACCTTACCGGTATGAGTGCAGGTGCCAATATTGTTGTAGAATACGGGGGCAGTAGTGTGGCGCGTGCACAACGGGTGGCTGCTATAAGCATCGCATCAACCTGCTCCCAGGTAGGCATTTTTCCTAACGGCGCGAATGCCGGCGCGAATATTGCTACCGGGCGTCTGGCTACGCGTTTTATTTCCTGCACAACAGATGGCTCCTGTGCACATTCAGGAACACAGGGATGGGTAAACGCTATAAATTCTAGCAACCCCAATCCGGCATCCGAATTAATTGCCTTAAATGGCTCAGCAGGACAATTAGCCTGTGAAGGATTTGCGCACAACAGTTGGAATAAATTATACGATTCTTCTTTTCGGTTTAACGGTACCAATCTGCTGGAATGGAATTTTCAGTTTAGCAGAAATGCCGTTGTTCCGGTATTACTTCAAAGCTATACCGCAAGGCTTAACCAGGGAAAGGTATTCCTTAACTGGATCACTACCCGGGAAATTAATGCAAGCTCTTTTGCTATCGAAAAAGCAGGCACTAATCTTCGGTTTACAGAACTGGTTAGTATTAAAGCAAATGGCAATTTAAATTTACTTACTAGGTATAGTTATATCGATGAAAAACCTTTAGCGGGGTTGAACTACTATCGCTTGGTGCAAGTAGACGCAGATAATAAAAAAAGATATTTTGATACGCGTATAATAATGCATGCCCGCAATAATAAAGTAGCAGTTGTGATACTACCCAACCCTGTTTCGGAGGAGGTAACAGCATTTATTACGATCAACAAAGCACAGCGGGTTTCTATCACCGTTACTGATATGAATGGAAGGGTACTAAAAAATAGAACTGCTTTTTATGGTGAAGGGAGTAGTGGAATAACTATTCAAACAGGTAACATTCCGAATGGCGTATATTTTTTAAAAACAGCCGGAGAAGATTTTTCGGATGTACAGAAGATTATAAAGCAATAGAAGTTTAAAAAAATAATTTATGAATGAAGAATAATGTAGTAAAGACATTCATTTTACTTTTCATTTCTGAGCTTTTCTGCTAACAAGATATACCCCGGTTACGATCAGTAACGCAGCAATAATTTTATTGACAGTAAAGGTTTCATTAAGAATTAGTACCGCAATAATAGAAGCGAAAACCGGTTGTGTATAAATGTAACTGCCCGTTATTGCGGCACCAAGCTGTTGTATGCCGTACAAATTAAAAAGGTAGGCAAAAAACGTAGCGCCAATTACGATAAAACCTGTTGCCAGTATTTCTTTCCCGGTAAAAAAACTCCAATTAATTTCCGAGAATTCGGCGAATCCGATTGGTATCACAAAGAAAAGAGCAAGCGTAAATACCCAGCGAATAACATGAACAGGATTATATTGTGTCATGAGCGGCTTTACGAGTACAAAATAAAAGGCATAGGAAATGGCATTAATAACAATAAAAATATCACCCCATAAAATTGAATTGCCTGTTCTATTATGTTCTCTATTCAGCGCAAGTATAATTGCACCTGAAATTCCGGCTATGAGGCCGGTAATTTTAAGCATACTTAATTTTTCAGTGCCAATCCAGGCTGCAATCCCAGTAATAAATATCGGAGTAACTAATATTAACAGAGACGCATGAATACTAAGTGTCATAGAAAGTCCCTTAATAAAAAGCATTTGGTTTACAACAACTCCTGTAATTGAGCAAAGTAAGAATCGGCCAAGGTGTTTTTTTTGAATTCGGGCTTTTGTGGATGAAAAAAAGATCAGCCCCCAAAATAGTAAAGTGCTTACTCCAACACGTATAACATTAAGACCGAACGGAGCAATAGATTTCTTTGTTATATATTGTACCGCACTGAAGTTAATACCAAAAATCAGGTTAGCTGAAAGTACGGCGGCATGAGCTTTCCAATTCTTCAAATTTTTTTTGAGTAAAATTAAACATCCTCCTAAATCAACAGCCAAATGATTTAAGCGAATCCTCTATAGTTGATTTATAATTTTCCATTTGGAAAATTGTTTTTTTGTAAGGAAAAGCGTTGGCTTTTTGAATTGCTTCTTTCAATTCAAAATCTTTTTGTAGAATAACAAGGGCAAATTTTTGTTGAAGAAGATATTTTCCAAGGTATTCCTGCTCAGCTTGACCTGGTGTGGGGATAAGAATTGAGCGTACTCCAATTTTTGCATAATCCATTATAGAAGTATAGCCCGAGCGACTGATAACATAAGAAGCTGAACACAGATACTTATTAAGAAGAGTGGCAGATAAGTGATTAAAAACAGTAATGTGCGAAGGTGCGTTAAGTTGTTCTGAATTACCGGGTAAACCTCTAACAAGTACCAAATGAGAGCTTAAAGAGGCTGCATCCATCAGTATTTTTTTTTCAAGCAAGGTTCGTTGGGGTTCCGGCCCTGATAGAATGATAATAATAAAAGATAGCTCTTTTTTTAAGGCTTCGCATGGTTCAATTCTCGATAAACACCCAAGATAATGCAATGGAGTGGCTGGTAATTTTTCAGGATGAGAAAGCTCGCCTGCTAAATTTGATTGGCCCTCAAAGTCGGGCACCCAACAAATTGAATAACGATTTATATACCGGTAATTAAAAGATCGAAGAATACGGTCAACAACTAATCCAAACCCACTCTTAATACCCAATTGATGGGTAATAAATATTGAACGAATTTCAGAAGAGTAAAACCCAAATCGATTGTCTGAAATGAGGAGATTAACCTTCATTTGCTTAACATACCGGGATAGCCACTGGTGTTCCTGATTGATTTTAATCAAAATCTTTGGAATCTGAAAAATTAATTTAAGTTGAGTTCGCCAGCCTGAAGAAGCATAATTTAAACCATATCCATTTAAGAAAACATACTCGATTTTCGGAAATTCTTCCAATAATAATGCCTTCTGGGTTGAATTGCAGGCTACTATTACATAATAATTCAATTCAAGTAAGTGCTTGATAATCGGAATACTACGGGTAGTATGTCCCATTCCCCAATCCAATAGTGCAATTACCACCGCTGGATTTTTTAATACTTTGTTATATTGGTTAATTTCAAGCAACCCTGATACTAAATTTACGGAAAAATAGTTCTAATTTAGGCAAAACCAATTCTATGAAGCGTTTCAACTTATTTCCCTTAATCTTGTTATTCGTTGTTAGCATCATTTTTGTATCATGTGCAGGTAGTAGCCGCATGGGTGGAACTAGTAAAAGATGTGGATGTGGCTTAAATAAGGGCTTTGTAGGTTATTAAAATCTAATTTGCATGAAACCATCTAACAGAGATTTGCTTGTTTTGGTAAAAGACGAATTGCGCAGTTCCCTTTCAATAGAAATGGAATTGCAAAAAATTAATCAACTGCTGATTGATTTTGAAACACCCCGGAATTTGTTTAATTCCTATGAGGTGTTTGATTTGAACAGGTACAAAAAGGTTAATACCGTAAGTAAGGTGGAAAAGATAATGAGAGAAAAAGTATTAAAGCCGTTTATCTTTATTTTAAATAAAAACTGAATAACCACATAATTATTCAAAAAAGGAGGATCAAACGATCCTCCTTTTTATTTAGATTAGTTTTTGTAAGGCCATTTTTAATTGATTTAACATATACGGCACTTCTTCCATTTTACAAGTGCCCACACTTAAACGATACCATGGAGAATTTCGATTTGTTCCAAACGCATAAAATGGAACAATTGCCAACTTTGCTTCGTTTAAAAGATAGGCCGTCACGTCACTTTGATTTTCCAGTTTTTTTCCTTCTTTTGTTATCTTCCCAACCAGGTCGATTTTAATAGTAAGATAAATAGCAGCCTGTGGAGCAATGGCGTCTGTATTAAATCCTTCTTTTTTTAATTTGATCAAACCATCATAAATTCCATGTAATCGCTCTTCAATCTTTTCTTTGAATTTTTTCAGATATTCATCTATATGTTCTTTTTGATACAAATAACGCGCTACCGCTTTTTGTTCAGCCATTGGTGCCCACGCTCCCACATGACCTAAAATAGCCTTCATTTTCGATATTATTTCTGCGGGACCAACGGACCAGCCTACACGAACACCGGTAGCTGCAAAAACTTTACTAATCGCATCAATAAAAATGGTATAATTTTTCATGGCAGGTCTTAAGCTTACCGGATTATAATGTACAATAGACCCAAAAGTCAAAAAGCGATACATCTGGTCGTACATTACATATAATTTTTTTTCTCCTTCTCCCCTACGTTCGTTTTCTACCAGCACCATATCACAAATTGCTTCAAGGTCAGCTTTTGTAAAAGTAGTTCCAGTTGGGTTTTGCGGTGAACAAAGAGAGAGCAGGGTTGCGCTCTTAATATGTTTACGAATATCTTCTACCGAAGGCATAAAATTTGTTTCTGGCCCTGCTTCAATTACTAAGTGTTCCCCACCCACAAAATGAGTATAATGATTATTATTCCAGGAAGGAACAGCATAGATAATTTTATCAGTTGCATCACAAATAGCACGGAAAACCGAATAAATTAATGGCCGGCCACCGCAGGATACTAATATTTCATCCATTGAATAATCCAATTGCTCACGCTCCCTTAAAAAAAAACCAATTGCTTCTCGTAAATCCAGGTTTCCCTCAGCAGCAGGGTAGTTGGTGAAGTGTTGCCTGTAAGCAACTACTATTTCATCTTCCAGTTCTTTAGGAATAGGAAATATCGAAGGATCAAAATCGCCCACGGTGAAATTATAGATCGTTTCGCCTAATCGAATTTTCTCCCTGATTTCTCCGCCAAGTTTTACAATTTCGGAACCAA
>JBJXDV010000141.1:0-18607 GCA_046153465.1 Chitinophagaceae bacterium | reverse complement strand
CAATTCCAAGTTAAATAAATTTGCAGTTTATAACACTGTAATTACTTACCGTAAGGGAAATACGATTTATATATTACCTGCACCAAACAGATTTTCGAAGAATTCTTCTGAGAAAAATAACCTGAATGTATTAAACCTAAAGGTTCGATTAAGAAAGTAACCTAATTCACGTTTGTCTTTTTGCTCTCGTCATAGGTCATTTCACGATACCCGGCTTTAGGAATATCGAATTTGGAAACAGGTATTGGATTCAAATTAATTTTAGCCAAGGTATACCGTATGTTCAATTTTCCCTGAACCAATTGCCATTCCAATGGCAAACCATTAAGATTTTTAAACATCATATTCTCAAACTCTTTATTTTCCGGTATTATTTCCGAGGTATAATAAACATCAAAAACGGTTCCATCAGCAAGCTTTGCTTCAGCCTTCATGCATTTATATCCAGCTATTATTTTTGTTTCTTTGGTGTTGGCAAAAACAATTCCATCATATTTCTTATTTTTCTCCAGCCAATTCTCCGCTGTCATCCTAATCAATAATTTCTGCCCGCTAACCTCGCGTAATGCGACAGCCGTGCCAGCTTTAGCGTCGTGTATGGTAGTAGATGAAAATAACGCGCTCGACATTTCGCTTCTACTTAGATGTCCTTTTATATAAACAGTAGTCACAGCTCCATCAAAAGCATCCGCCATTTTTGGCTCGTTGCTGCCAGTAGATATTTGCATATCATAACTAAGCATAAGTTCAGATACTTTTCGTTGTGAAAAAACTGAACCTGACATAAAACTCGCTAAAATCAAAATTGAAACTATTTTTTTCATTGTATCAAAGGTTACTATTATATACCATTAAAGACGCGCCAAACCAGTCATTACGTTGTCTTAAATAACAAAGACCTGCCAATTTTATGATTTAGGACAGGTCGTTTAACCTAAATAATTTAACAGAAAAGGAAGTTTATTTTTTTAGCTGCTTATTTTTCATTTCCTGAACCTTTTTCTGCGATTCCTGCATTTGATCGAGCCTTTCCTGCCATTTCGATTTTGCTTTTGGCTTTTTACGATTAGCCTCCAGCTTTGCCAAAATTTTATCGTGATCAATTATATAATTCTGTATAATAAATTGCAGAATCAAGGTAATCACATTTGATACAGTATAGTACCATGTTAACGCTGAGGGCAGCCTGTTAAATATAAATATTAGCACAAAGGGGAAAATATAAGGCATGTATTTCAATGCAGGATTACCCTGATCGGGTGTCATATTTGCGTTGTACAAAGAAATAAGAAAACTTGTTGCAGCCGCGGTGAGTGTGAACAGGCTTAGGTGGTTACCCAAACCCCATACATTAATTGGAAATTTAATAATAGCATCATAGGATGCAAGGTTATGTGCCCAAAGAAATGACTCTCCTCTTAACGCAATATTTGAATTAAAAAAACTATAAAGTGCAAAGAAGATAGGGATTTGCAACAAGGCAGGTATACATCCACCCAATGGATTTACACCTGCTTCCCGAAACAATTTCATTTGTTCAATTCCAACTGCCTGCTGATCGCCACCCAGTCTTGCCTTCATTTTATCGATCTCTGGTCTTAACGCTTTCATTTTAGCACCACTTAAATAGCTTGTATAAACAAGTGGCGAAGTTGCAAGGCGGATAAAAATGGTTAACAAAGCAATCACCAAACCAAAACTGCCAATAAATCCCTTAAAGAAATCAAATACTTTCATTACCACATATTGATTAATGGGTCGCACAAAGGCATACATATCCCTTCCCAGGTTTATGATTTTATCCATCCCTCTCACAGGTTGGTTCTTTAGAATCTTATAATCATTTGGCCCATAATAAAGCTGCATCGGAAAATCGCTTTTATTTCCTAAAGGTAATTTTGCCTGCAGAGTAGTAGTTATATCAGCAATCTTTTTGACGGAGTCTACCGTTTCCCGTACAAACTTTATTTCTCCACTGGTAAAATTCTTTTTTGCAATAAGGGTGGTATTGAAGAATTGCTGTGCCACACTTACCCATTGCACCTGTTTTTCAAATTTCTTTTCCGACTTCGACATAATGAAATCGAAATCCCCATCCTCGTTAAAACAAATATTCGTTTGCTGGCGCTCGTAAGCTACGTCACTTTCCTGTTGCTGCGGTTGCGATTGCCAGGTAAGATTGAATGCCCCTTGAGTAAGAAGTTTATCAGCTCCATCAAAATTCACATCCCAATCAATAAGGTAATCGTTAGGCCTAATCGTAAATGTATGAGTAACTGTTTCTCCATTGCTTCCTTGTGCCGAATATTTGACGGTTTTTGACTTATCGGCATTTTCAATGATCACTCCAGCATTAAAATATAAATCGGTTATATATGCAGGTGATTGACCCGAAGAGGTATTTACCGGATAAGAAATTTTATCAAAATCAGAGGCTCCAAGCACAACGTTCGCGCTATCAATTGAACGGTATTTTTTTAGTTCAATTTTTTTGGGTTGAGCACCCTTATTCGAAAACGAGATTTTAAGTAAATCGGTTTCAACAACAAGAATCGATTCTATACCCGTTTTTTTAAACCCGGGCATGGTATCAATTACTTTAACCGTTACTGAACCTGTATCGATAATTTTTTTTGCATTTATTGAATCGTTGGTCTTAATCACTCTGGCAATGGAATCTTGTTTTTTTTGCTCAAGAGCAGCTAACTCTTGTCCATTTTTGGTAGAAGTAAAAAGATAAACAAATAAAAGAACGGCCAGTAATACAAAACCGATCACCGTATTGCGGTCAAAATTCATTATTCTAAAATTTAAGGAGGTGCAAAGATAGGGTTTGGGGGTGAGTCAACGGTTGGGAGTTCTACTTGAGTAATTTTGTGACAGAACGTATGAAAAGCCGGACATAAGGATTCGAATTGAGACCTTCCGTCATGATATCTAATCATCAAATCATCTCGCTTTGCAATAAAGGATTTTTAGCTGCGTTTTTCATTTCAGTATATTCCCTGGCAGCTTTTACAAAATGAACAAATATAGGAGATGGGCTTTCTACGGTGCTTTTCAATTCAGGGTGATATTGTACACCAATAAAAAAAGGATGATTTGCTAATTCAACAATCTCTACAAGTCCGCTCTCCGGGTTTTTACCACTTGCTATCATTCCTGCTGCTTCAAACCGATCGAGGTACTTATTATTAAACTCCCATCTATGGCGATGGCGTTCAGTTATTTTATCTAAGCCATAAATAGATTGAGCCAGGCTTCCTTGCTTTAATTCGCAAGGGTAAGATCCTAATCTCATTGTTCCACCCTTTGCAGATATTTTCTTTTGTTCATCCATTAAATCAATAACAGGTTCTGGTGTATCTGCGTCCATCTCTGTTGAATGAGCTTTCGTTAAACCAAGTACGTTACGTGCAAATTCGATTACGGCCATTTGCATTCCCAAACAAATACCCAAAAATGGCATATTATTTTCACGTGCATACTTTACTGCAATTATTTTACCCTCCACTCCTCTTAATCCAAATCCTGGTGCAACCAGCAATCCATCTAAATTACCCAACTTCTCTCCTACATTTTCGAGAGTTATAAATTCACTATGAACATTTACGATCTGCACCTTGCATTCATTCATTGCACCCGCATGCACAAACGATTCAAGAATAGATTTATAGGCATCCTGTAATTCAATATATTTTCCAATCAACCCAATGGTAACTTTACTCTTTGGATATTTCAATTTATCAAGAAATTCTTTCCATTTAGTAAGTTCAGGTTCTTTGTAGTTAGTTATATTCAATTTCTTCAAGCAAATTACGTCCAATTTTTCTCTCATCATTGTAAGCGGAACTTCATAAATAGTAGAAGCATCTGCTGCTTCAATTACTGCTTCCTGCTTTACGTTGCAGAAAAGAGCGATTTTTCTTCTTATTTCAGGAGATAGAGCTTCCTCAGTTCTGCATACAATAATATCTGGGCGAACGCCCTCTGAACTTAACATTTTAACGCTATGCTGCGTAGGCTTAGTTTTTAATTCTTTAGCAGCTTTGAGATATGGTATCAAGGTTAAATGCACAACAACAGTGTCCTCATCTGGCAACTCCCATTGCAATTGCCGGAGAGATTCAATAAATGGCAGGCTTTCAATGTCTCCGACTGTTCCACCCAATTCGGTGATAATGATATCATAATTATTGTTCTGTCCTAACAATAACATTCGTCTTTTTATTTCATCAGTTATATGCGGAACCACCTGTACTGTTTTCCCAAGGTAGGCACCTTCTCTTTCTTTATTTATTACCGTTTGATAAATTCGGCCTGTGGTAACATTATTAGCCTGAGATGTAAAAATATTCAGGAAGCGTTCATAATGCCCAAGATCAAGATCTGTTTCTGCTCCATCTTCAGTAACAAAACATTCTCCATGCTCGTAGGGATTTAAGGTGCCGGGGTCTACATTAATATAGGGGTCAAATTTCTGAATAGTTACCCGCAATCCTCTTGCCTGTAATAATTTTGCAAGCGATGCAGCAACAATACCTTTACCAAGAGAAGAAGTAACACCACCGGTTACAAAAATATATTTAGCCATAGCGTATTATTAACTTAATCGAACTAAAACAATAAAAAAAAGATACAACCTATTTCTTTAACTGTTGTAAAACCAATAAACACAACAAAAAAATATTTTAATAATCCTGATCAAAACAAATCCGAAAATATACAAATAAGATTTCTGAGATATTCATTCATAGAACTTATTACATTTTTTTTGCAGCTACTTCAATGGATTTTTCGCACCAGACGTTTAGGCTATTATCTCAAATCCGCCTCGTTTCCCTAAAAAAAATATATTATGCAATCGAAACAAATAACTCAAACAACTTCAAAAACATAACAATAAACTTATCAAAAGATTGACCTGATGAAGATAATCAGCATCTGCCTGTAAGGTCAAGAATTTCCAAGAGGTCGGGTAAAAATAAGGCTATTTTTCGACCAGTAAAATTATAAAAGCAGCTTGTGGAAAAAATGAAGTTATTTATAGTTGAACCTCTATGATCCAATTAAATTCTTTATCCTGTCTTTGAATTTGTTACGGGTAGCGGGAGATATATTTTTCTTTGCCCAAAGTATTAGCTTTCCTTTAATCGTTTTGTTTAACATTGAATTAGTATGTTCCTGATAGACTTTACCATAATAGGAAATACATTGTGAAGTGATCTCATACCCCTCCTCATAAACTATCGAACGATATTCCATGAATAACTTTTTAACTAAGGGCAAACTTTCCTCCGAAAAACGGTTTTGCTGTTTATAAAAAAGTATTCCTTCCTTCAAATTAATGCTGCTAAAATGGAAAAAGACCAAGGGATAAGATGAGTTTACCAGGCATCCTGTATTACTCATTTCAATAACTCTTTCATGTAGATTCCAATAACTAACATTATATCCAGGATCTAAAATAATATAAACTTTTTCAAAAAAAACAGGCACCATATTTAACCATTTTTGATCTACAAAAAGACCCTGACCGATTTTATAGAAACAGTAATAACGCATTCTTTCGCACCACCATTTGATAAAAAGCCTGCTATTTTCTGATACTTTTATTGAAAAAAAACCACCATTATAGGTGCCTGTTGCGAGGTAAGCAATTTCGTCAGGTTGTTTACCATCAAAAACCATTGGATTAATTAGATGTGGCGTAAGAAGGATATCATATTGATGATGCAATTGTTCTACTATTGTAAAACCTGAATAAACGTATAGGTCTGAGTCGAGATAAAGGATTTCTTCTGCTCTTGGTTCTGAACGTAACACAAAGTCACAGAAATAGGATTTCAATGCACAACTAAGTTCAGAAATATTATATCGGATCGCCATTTCATTCAAGTGCCCTACTCCAATATCCTTACAATTAATTATTTTGTAGCCTTTATACCACTCGTCAGCTTTCTCATCTGCATTGTCAATCAAACCAATAAAAAATGAATAACCCTGATTGTGGGTCTGGAAGGATGCGGCAGCGGCTCTTGCCATTGACAAGAAATTATTTGTGCAGATAGTAAAGGCAATCTTCATAAAAGAACCTGAAGTAAAGTTAATAGACAACTACCAAGCCTTTATAAAAAGGTTTTCGTGACTTTTACAAAAACCAATTTTTTGTTACCAAATATTTGTAAAAATTGCTTCAAAATAATAAAGATAGAAACGAATTTCAATCAATATCCAGTTACAAACATTACCACATTATCAACTGGTGAAACAGAGGTAGAAAAAATGGGGTTCTTCTGGGTTTGGCTTGTATTAATATTAGTCTCCTGTTTTGTTTTTTGTTTGGTAGCATGCATTGCTACTATTGCCGCTATTTCAAACATTAATAGAAACAGACTAATTCTATCTTTTTTCATAGATACTGGTTTGGGGGTACATCAATAACGCTAAATAATTACTGTTTATTTCATCTATTAATTCTCATCTATCAAAACGAGCGCGAAGATAGGGTTCTTTTAAAGAAAATTAATAGCTAATCTTTAGCAATTTTCTCATAACTGGTTATAATTCCTTTAATTAACGAGGAACTGAATCCCTGATGCTCCATTTCATTAAGGCCTGCAATGGTACATCCTTTGGGAGTTGTTACCTTATCAATTTCCTGCTCAGGATGTGTTTCTTTTTTTAATAATAAATCCGCGGCACCTTTTACGGTTTGAGCAGCAATAAGGCTTGCGGTTGCCGCATCAAATCCAATTTCAATTCCACCCTGGATATTTGCGCGGATATAACGCATTGCATAAGCAGTACCGCAAGCTCCCAATACAGTTGCTGCTTCCATTAATTTTTCATCGATCCAGGTTACTTTGCCCAATTGGCTAAAAAGATCTTCAACATATTTTCGCTGGTCTTTTGAAAGTTCATTGGCGGAAAGACAGGTCATGCTTTCTTGTATTGCAATAGCGGTATTTGGCATTGCACGAATTACCGGCACTTTTTTACCGATAACTTTTAAAATTGCGTCAATAGTTACCCCTGTTACCACCGAAACAATCAGATGATTTTTTGCTTGAATTCCATTTTTAACAAGCGCAAGCACTTCAGCAACCTGAAATGGTTTAACAGCAACAATTATTAATTCGGCAAACTGAATGGCTTCAATATTATTATTACTTATCAATACGCCCTTGTCTTTCAAATGATGAAGCGTTTTAATAGTTCGCTTTGTTACCATAATATTTTTGGGTAAGCTAAATCCACTATTGATTAACCCTTCGGCAATTGCCGTACCCAGGTTCCCTCCTCCAATAATTGCAATTTTTTTATTCATAGTGTTTAAATTAAAAAAACTGCCATCCTGTTCTAAACGGGATGGCAGCAAGACTTTCAATGTTTCAAAGTTAATAATACTTCTCTTTAGATAAATAATTTCTTACGTAATCCTCTATTCCCTGCTCCAGAGAAAAGAAAGTATCCAGGTATCCAGCCTTTCGAAGTTTCTTCATATCGGCTTCGGTGAAATACTGATAATTATCGCGAAGATCTTCCGGCATATCGATAAATTCAATGGATGGGTTCTTGTCCAACCCTTTAAAAGTAGATTTTACAAGGTCCTCAAAAGTTCGGGCGATTCCGGTACCTAAATTGTAAATTCCTGATTCAGGCTTTTTTTCCATCAGCCAAACACAAACAGTTAAAATATCTTTTACGTAAATAAAGTCGCGAAGCTGTTGGCCATCTTTAAAATCAGTGCGGTGCGATTTAAACAATTTTACAAGGCCACCTTTTTCTATCTGATTAAAGGAGTGAAAGATAACACTAGCCATTCTTCCTTTATGATATTCATTAGGCCCGTAAACATTAAAAAATTTAAGCCCGGCCCAAAAAGGGGGATGATCTTCCTGGTGGAGTACCCATTTGTCGAATTCGTTTTTCGAAACTCCGTAGGGATTCAACGGTTTTAGTTGGTGTGATAAATCATGGTCATCCTTATAACCGTATTGACCCGAACCATAGGTTGCGGCAGAAGATGCATATACCAGCGGAATTTCCTGGATGGTACAAAAATCCCAAATTTTGCGAGAGTATTCTACATTTAAATGCTGATGAATTGCATAATTAAATTCTGTAGTATCTGTACGTGCGCCAATATGAAAAACGAACTCAATTGAAGGTTTATTCGTAAAAAGCCATTCGAAAAATTGCTCCCGTTCAATTTTGTGGGAAAATTTTTTTCCTTCGAGATTCGGTTCTTTATCGCGCCTTGAAAAGTCATCTACTAATATTAAATCTGTAAATCCTTTCTCATTTAAAAAGCCAACTAAGCAACTCCCAATAAAACCAGCCGCACCAGTTACTACAATTTGTTTATTTCTCCCCATATTCTTTTGAATTTTAAGCCAACTGTTGAATTTTCAATAAAGAATCATTTTTAGACAGCCTCTTAAAAGAATTATATAAAAAAAATTCTACCCGCGATCCAGTAAATCGGTAATTGCATTTTCATATTTATCTTTCCAACTATTAATAGTTCCCCAATTCATTCCATCCACCTCAATGGCACCTGCCGTTACTTCACCTAATTCCTCAAAGGGATGTCCTTCCATTTCTTTCCTGAAATTTGCCAATTTAGTATTCTTAACACTTACTATAACCCGGCTCTGGGCCTCACCAAACCAATATCCGTCTTTACGAATGTTGTAGTCGCTTGCAACCACATCAATTCCTAAATTACGATTTAAACAAGATTCAATTAGAGTTACAAACAGGCCACCTTCGCTAATATCGTGTGCAGATTCAATTAACTTATAGTCGATAAGGATTTTTATTTTTTGATGAAGCATATATTCTTCTTCCAAATCGAAATACGGGGCCGGACTAAATTCAACACACTGAATTTTATGCAAGTGTTCGGAGGAGTTGATGTCGCCGCGGCTTTTGCCCAATAAAAAAATCATGTCACCGGGTGCTTTAAAATCCAATGTCATTTTTCTATTTACATTTTCTAAAAGCCCAACCATTCCGATCGTAGGAGTAGGATAAACGGCTCCATCAGGGTTTTGATTATAGAAACTCACATTTCCGCCTGTTACTGGTGTGTCAAATTTAATACAGGCATCACCCATTCCTTTAAGCGCATGTACAAACTGGTAGTATACTTGTGGGTCGTATGGATTACCAAAATTTAAACAATTAGTAACACCCAGAGGCTCTCCGCCACTGCATATAATATTGCGTGCTGCTTCAGCCACAGCAATCATTCCACCTACATAAGGATCGGCAAATACATAACGGCTATTACAATCGGTGGTAAGTGCCAATCCCTTGTTAGTTGGTTTAGCAATTACGATAGCCGCATCACTTGGGGCATTCGTAGATGCATTCACCGTTCCTACCATACTATCGTACTGTACAAATATCCATCGTTTAGAAGCAATATTTGGAATCGCTATTAATTGCTCGGCTACTGCCTTCAAGTCTTCGGGAACTTCGATACTATCAGGATTAAACGCTTTTACTTTATCAATATAATCTGGCTGAATATAATCTCTGGAATTTTGAGGTGCACCACCACCCAATACTAATTCAAACGCTGGTAGTTCAGCTTCTAACTGGCCATTCATATAAAACCGCAATAGGCCATCGCCAGTTACTTCTCCAATTTCACTACAAGGAAGATCCCATTTTTCAAATACGTTTAATACTTCTTTTTCCTTTCCTTTTTCCACTACCATCAACATACGCTCCTGACTTTCGCTCAACAATAGTTCCCACGCTTTCATATTTTTTTGGCGCGTTGGTACTTTATCCAGATCGATCCGCATTCCAACTTCTCCCTTTGCGCTCATTTCTGAGGTGGAACAAATAATACCCGCCGCACCCATATCCTGCATCCCAACCACGGCCCCGGTCTTAATTACTTCAAGGCAAGCTTCGAGCAATTTTTTTTCCTGGAACGGATCGCCCACCTGAACCGCTGGTAGTTCTTCAGTACTTTCTGAAGTAATATCTGCACTGGCAAATGATGCACCACCAATTCCATCTTTGCCGGTAGCACTACCAACAAAAAAAACAGGGTTACCAATTCCTTTTGCAGTAGCAGAAATGGTTTCGCCATTTTTCACTATGCCCACACTCATTGCATTCACTAACGGATTGGTATGATATTTTTCTTCGAAATAAATTTCTCCTCCTACGGTGGGTACGCCAAAACAATTACCATAGTGACTGATACCATGTACTACGCCTTTAAGTAAATGCTGTGTTTTGGATTCGGTAAGATTTCCAAACCTTAATGAATTTAAAGATGCAATTGGTCGCGCACCCATGGTAAATATGTCGCGGTGAATACCTCCAATGCCCGTTGCAGCACCTTGAAAAGGTTCAATTGCCGAAGGGTGATTATGCGATTCAATTTTAAAGACAACGCCATATCCGTCCCCAATATCCATCAGCCCTGCATTTTCATCTCCAGCCTTTACAAGCATTCTTTTCCCATCACGAGGCAATGTTTTAAGCCATTTAATAGAGTTTTTATAACTGCAATGTTCGCTCCACATAGCACTAAATGAACACAATTCATTAAAATTTGGAGTTCGCCCGAGTTTTTTTTTGATAAGTTCGAATTCTTCTGCGGTTAGGCGTAGTTGAATCGCCGTATTTACTGTTACTTCCATAAAATTTTATAGCGGATATTCTGACAAAGAGCGAAAGTACGAAGCACTCTGCAATCTTATTTATAATTTTATCCCTACTAACTCATTTATGACAATTGCTTTTATTCATAACAACAAAGCTTTTTTGCCCGGCCTTTATGGCTATCGGCAATTTTTTAACAAGTATGGGATACAATGCGAAGTTGTTACACCTGATGAATTAGGAACTGTGCATCGACAGGTAGAATGGTATTTTCTGGGATCGGACATTAGTAAACCTAAAGAAGGTATTTATAAAATTCACGAGTATCCGTCAGCCTCTCTTCCTCCATTTCGGAAATGGAAGGATTGGATGAAAAGTTTTATAAATACTCAACCTGATTATAGAGTTTTCCAAAATGAGTTTGTAAGAAATAGCCTTAATTTTCATGATTCTGTTCCATTTGGCTACCGCGAATTAGGAATCCCGGAAGAATGGCTTAGCGGTGCTCCTTCTTTAGTAAAGGAATATGACTTTATATATATAGGAGATGTATCAGCCTCGCGAAAAATAAAAGATATTTTCAATCTTTTTACAACAGAATTGCGAGATCATTCGCTTTTGATATTGAGCCACCGCTACGAAGAACTAAAACAACAATATATTCAAAGCAACAATATTATTTTTAAAGGTCCCGTTCAAAAAGACCAGGTAAGAGAATTTTTATTAAAATCGAAATTTGCCATCAACTATATACCCGATAGTGTTCCCTTTAACAAACAAACCTCCACTAAATTATTGGAGTACATTACCTGTAAGGTTCCGGTAATTTCAACACGTTATAGATGGATGGATGATTTTGAAAAACAACAGGGCGGAGGTTATTTTTATTTGGAAAAAGATCTTAGCAATTTTACGTGGGAACGAGTTAATAATTTCAAGTATTCGTTTCCGGTATTATCTGAATGGACCTGGGAAAAGCAAATTCGAAAATCAGGTGTACTGGAATTTTTGTTGGCAACTTTTCCAGAATTGAAATTTTAAATTAGTAACCACTTGTTGAAGATCCTTCCAGGTTTTACAAGAAAGTCTTTAAAACAATTCCAATAGTTGAATTAAACCTAATTTTTAATGCTTATATCAACCGTTTTTTGTTTCAACACTATCGAGCCTTACTGCTATTAATCAGTCAAATCTCTACCCAGCATTTCCATATATTCCTCTACAATATTATTGATATCAAATTTCCGCAATACAAGTAAACGACCATTTTTTCCCATACGGTTTCTATCCTCTGTTGTTAAATTGATCATCCGTTCCATTTTATCGGCCAGGTCAAATGGATCATTTTTATTACAGATATACCCATTTGAATTATTGAGCACTACTTCTTTGCAACCTCTGTTTAAGGAGGTAATAATTGGTATTTCCATACTGGCCGCTTCCATCAAACTTCGCGGCACACCTTCATTATAAAAAGATGGAAAAACAAAACAATCTGCTTTGTTTAAATGCACCCTTACGTCTTTCGAATAACCCAAGTAATGAACAAGTCCTTCATTCTCCCACTTAGTTAAATCTTCCTGAGCAATAGAATCCGGGTGATGTTTTTCAAAAAATCCAATCAATTCAAAACGAACATCGTAATTTTTTTTTAATAAGATACGTGCTGCATCCGCATACAAACCAATTCCTTTACTTTTCAAAAGTCTGGAACTCATTAAAAAAGTAAACTTATCGTCTTTCCTTTTAACCAGGTTATGCTCAGGTGAAAAAAAGTCTGCATTTACTCCTTCACCCGGCAGTATACGTACCCGTTCAATATTCACAATCTTGTCATTAATAAAAACCCTCGCATCTTCATTATTCAAAAACCAAACTTCTTTTGTTTTTTTGAGCGCGTGCCTATATAAGTTTGTAATAAGCCAATACAACCAATTGCGTCGGGCGAAAGCAAAACCAAGACCTGTAATCACCGATACGGAGGGGATTTTGTTTGCTGCTGCTGCCATTGAACCATAAATATTTGGTTTGGCAACATAGTGAAATATAAAATCTGGCTTTAGCTGTTTATACAATCGCTTTAGTTGAAAATAGAATCGAATATCCTTAATCGGGTTTTCAGATTTGTTATTAAATTGAATAGGTATAAATCTACAACCAGCCTTTGTCAAAAGTGGAGAAAAATCATCGTCCGGAGCTATTATCAATACCTGGTAACCCTGTTCAATCATTTTTTGAATTACTTCAAGCCGAAAATTATAAACAGACCATGCACTGTTTGATACAAACGCAATTAATTTATATGGCTGAGAAGGAGAAATCATTGGTCAACTAATAATTACAAATTTATAGATTTAGCGGCTATTAGAAATTTATGATATTTTGCAATGCCATTTTCATCCATGCATTACACTTGCTCTATAGACTAATCCTATAAATTAAAGTAGTGGCCTTGCACTTAATAACGATTTACCTAACTTGAGTAATTAATCTTCTTCAGCTAACTATGCATCCAGCATTACTGATTGTTATTTGTTACATTTTTTTTGTTTTTCTGCTACGGTATGCCAGCAAAAAACAACCTGACGATTTATCGATAAAAGAGATTTCAATTCTTTATGGAGTAAAGGTTATTGTTGGATTAATATATGGGTATATTTTTTTAAACTGGTTTAAAGGCGATGATACCTGGTATTTTCACAATGGATCTATTGAAGAACACGAAAAATTGCTTAAAGATCCTGTTCAATTTTTTACAGATTTTAACCCCTTACCTGCTTTTCGACTCCAAAAAACGTTTGCACTTGGCTGGTATTATTATTTATCAGATCTGGAGTTTTGGCTGCTTAGTAAACCAATGGCCATTTTTAATTTTATTAGTGGGGGCAACTATTATGTAAATAGCGTGTTCTTCAACTTTATTGTGTTTTGGGGACATCGATGGCTGTTTCAATTGTATCTAAAAGAATTTCCATTAAAGAGAAAGAATTTATTGATTGCTATTTTTCTGGTTCCTTCGATTGTGTTTTGGCTGAGTGGCATAAGAGGAGATGGTTATATTATTTTTTTCCTGGGCATGTTGTTACTCTATTTTTATAAATGGGTAAATGGTGGAAAAAATAGTAATTGGATATATATCATGGCGGGATTCGCTGGAATTACTATTTTCAGAAGTGTTTTAGTTCTACTATTAGTTCCAGCGCTATTGGGTTGGTGGATCACAATACGTTTTAATTCCCGAATATTTTTAACAGCAGCGGTCGTTTACGGAGTTTCTATTTTTATTTTTTTTGGCAGTCTATTGATTTCTTCGGAAAAAAATTTGCCTGCTTTTGTGGCCAACCGCCAACACCAATTTCTTGGATTGAACGGGAATACCCGATTTCGGCTGGATAGCCTTCATGCCAATTTTCAAAGCTTTGTAACGGTATTACCTCAATCTGTAAACAATGCTTTTCTGCGGCCATATCCGTGGGAAGCAAAAGGATTTTTGCAATGGATGGCTTCGTTAGAATTATTTCTATTCTTTCTACTAGTTTACTTTTTTGTTACTAAAACCGAAAGTGGTATCAAAAATCATTTCATCAAACCGGTTGTTCTCTTTGCTTGCTTATTTGCCTTAAGTCTCTACCTTTTTATTGGATATACGATTCCGTTTCCGGGTGCCATTGTTCGGTATAAAATACCCGGAGAATTTTTATTAATGGTAATTTTTTTTACAGGAATTCAATGGAAAAAATATTAAATTAAAATATTTTTACATGTTTTAAAAACTGACATTTTTTTCATTTTTTTGAAAATTATCAGGAGCCATTCCAAAAATTATTAACACTTTTTGGGTTTTCGGTTTAAAAAAAAGATTTTTTTTTCTAAAAAATCATTTTTTTAGTCTTTATTTGCTCAAAGCAAAAAATATTAAAATGGAAAATTTACGCTTCAAAGCAATCAATGATTTGTCGACCCAGGTCAAAGAAGTTATAGTAGGCAGCTCTGCAAAAATTACAGCTATATTTTGTGAAAACGTTTTTACCATAAAAACTGCCAGAGAGTTTTTAAGTGATGAGGCCTACAAAAGCCTGCTTACTTCTATTCGTGGAGGAAAAAGAGTGGATCGTGCCGTTGCCAATCAAATTGCGGCAGGAATACGTCAATGGGCCGAGTCAAAAGGAGTAACACATTATACGCACTGGTTTCAACCACTTACTGGTACATCGGCAGAGAAACATGATTCTTTCTTTACTATTAAAAGTGACGGTACCGGAATAGAAGAATTTGACGGTGCTGCACTTATTCAACAAGAACCAGATGCATCCTCTTTCCCAAGTGGCGGTATTCGGGCAACATTTGAAGCGAGGGGTTATACAGCATGGGATCCTTCCTCTCCCGCTTTTATTATGGAGATTGGTTTTGGCAAAACACTTTGTATACCTACCATCTTTGTTTCTTATACTGGTGAAACACTCGATTATAAGGCACCGCTATTAAAATCATTGGAGTCTCTTAATAAATCGGCTGTTGAGGTATGTAATTATTTTGATAAGAATGTATCCAAAGTAACAGCTACACTTGGGTGGGAGCAGGAATATTTTGTAATTGATGAAGCATTCTTTAATGCACGACCAGATCTCGTAATGAGCGGCCGCACCGTATTTGGTCATGCGCCGGCAAAAGGACAGCAATTGGAAGATCATTATTTTGGATCTATTCCTGAAAGAACGTATGCCTTTATGCGCGACTTTGAAACTGAAGGTTACAAATTGGGTATACCTTTACGCACACGTCATAACGAAGTAGCGCCTTCTCAGTTTGAGTGTGCTCCTATTTTTGAAGAAGTAAGTGTGGCGGTTGATCATAATACCCTGCTAATGGATATTATGGAAAGAGTGGCCCGACGCCATAAATTACGTGTACTTATACACGAAAAACCATTTGCCGGTATTAATGGTAGCGGTAAACACAATAACTGGAGTATGGCAACAGATACCGGTGTAAATCTATTGGCACCTGGTAAAACGCCAAAGACTAATTTGATGTTTCTGACTTTTTTTGTTAATACGATTAAAGCTGTACACGACTATGCCGATATATTAAGAGCTGCGATTGCTTCTGCCGGCAATGATCACCGGCTCGGAGCCAATGAGGCGCCCCCGGCTATCATTTCCGTTTTCATTGGCCAATATCTTACCAAAGTGCTTAACGATGTTAAGCAACGGGTAGGTGGTAAATTTGATGAACAAGATGAAGCCATATTGAAATTGGATTTACATAGAAGTATTCCGGAATTGTTACTCGACAATACAGACAGGAACCGAACCTCGCCTTTTGCATTTACTGGAAATAAGTTTGAGTTCCGTGCAGTAGGTTCTTCTGCAAACTGCGCCAGTGCAATGACTGCCTTAAACACTATTATGGCAGAAACGTTAAGAAAGTTTAAGAAAGATGTAGATGGATTGATTGAAAAAGGAGAAAAGAAAGAGATTGCCATTATGCATGTAATCCGCGAATACATTGTAGCCAGCGAAAAAGTGTTATTTGAAGGAGATGGATATAGCGACGAATGGCATAAAGAAGCCGAAAGAAGAGGATTAGCTAATGTTAGCACAACTCCGTTAGCGTTGGATGCTTACGTAACAGATAAAGCCAAACAGCTATTTGAATCGAATAATGTATTAACACATGTTGAATTAGAAGCAAGGCATGAAATTGAACTGGAAAAATATATAAAGAAAGTTCAGATTGAAGCACGCATTATGGGAGAGCTATGCACCAGTCACATACTTCCGTCATCAGTGAAGTATATGAATGTTCTAATTACAAATATTAAAGGATTGAAAGAAGTAGGCATTGCAGAAAGTGCTTATACCAATCAGAAGCAAATATTAGAAAAAATAGCAGAACATACCAATAAAGTAAGCGACCTGGTGGAAAAAATGATACAGGCAAGAAAGATAGTAAATAATATGGCCGACTCACGAACCAAAGCAATTGGCTATCAAAGTCAGGTGAAAGATATTTTCTTTGATGAAATCAGGTATCACGTTGATAAACTGGAAATGCTGGTTGACGACCAATACTGGTTGTTACCAAAATACAGAGAAATGCTTTTCTTACGATAAGCTATTTTCGTATAGTGCAAATAAAGGCCCTCTCTAATGAAGAGGGTTTTTTTATTTAGGTGCAAAATATAAAATGAACAATCTGAAAAAGAAAAAAGGTTGTTCATTCAAAAAAACTAAATATTCAAAAGAATACCTCATTCAATATTATTTTTGAGAGGTGTTACTGCCAGCCTTTAATTATCATACTTTTCATTATCCAATAAAACCCTCGATTTTTAACGATCTCTTAAAAAAGCAATGCAACGTTGGCTCTTAATTTTCTATCTATACAGTACAAAAAAGTAAACTTGAAAAGAATTTTTTTTCTACTCTCTATTAATATGGTTGGTATTGGTTTAAAGGCCCAAAAGGTCGATAGCCTTTTTTTTAACCTGTACACCGATAGCCTTAAAAAGGGGGTACACAATTATATAAATGTTGATGGAAAACTTTCTAACGGACAATGGCTACCACTTACAGAAAAACATCTTATGTTTACTGCTACTGCTGGTGTATTTGAAGGAAACAGTCTTTTGATTGATACTTCGTATAAAGGTGAAAAAATTATCGTAAAAGCTATTCTAAGAAGTAACACTGAGATTTCGAAAGAAATCACCATTTATATAAAAAAAAACACCTCCACTGAACGGCTCAAAACAATTGAAGAATTGTTAAGGGAACCCAGCGGGAAAAACAAACCAACAAAAAAAGCATTCGTTAATTCACGAATGCCTTGATTAATATATTTACACAACTTTTCCCTTTAAATGCCGTCTTTCTATATTCCCTGCTTATCAATTGAAATTGTTTATTTACATCTTTTTGGCATCCTCTAAAAATTTTGCCAGTCCGATATCGGTAAGAGGGTGCTTGAGTAATCCCAGGATTGAATCAAGTGGACAGGTACATACATTTGCTCCTGCTTCGGCACAACGTACGATATGAAGAGGATTGCGAATTGACGCAGCGAGTATTTCTGTTTTAAAACCCTGCAGTGCATAAATATGGGCCATCTGTTCTATTAAAAGAATACCATCCCAACTACTATCATCGATGCGTCCAATAAAAGGCGATACATAAGTAGCACCTGCTTTTGCAGCCAGTATTGCCTGACCCGCTGAAAATACCAGGGTGCAATTAGTTTTAATACCATTTTCCGAGAACCATTTTAAAGCCTTGATACCATCTTTTATCATTGGAACCTTCACAACAATATTCGGATGAATAGCTGCAAATTTTTTCCCTTCCTCCACCATCCCGGCAAAATCAGTAGAAATTACTTCGGCACTAACATCTCCATCCACCAACCCACAAATAGTTTCATAATGTTTCATGATAGCCGCTTCGCCCTTAATTCCTTCTTTCGCCATTAAAGAAGGATTAGTTGTTACACCATCCAAAATACCTAACTCATTTGCTTCCTTTATTTGTGCAAGATTAGCAGTATCAATAAAAAATTTCATACTAAAGTAATTGTTATTTGATGCAGATGAAAACTAATAAGCCAATTCAAAATTCATTCAAATTGGCTTATTCATAAATAAGTTAAAAAATGGCAGGCTACTCACATCGCACCGCTACAACCGCCTATCCTTGCTGCCTTCCGACCCTGGGGAGGTTCGGCAGGAGCTGGTCGTGTAAGACCTGCCGGGGCAAATATATGGAAAGTTTGTAGTTAATGGTTTATCGTTCTTCTACTCGATAAAGTCATAAATCTTTTGATTCCGAACATCCGTTACCTGGTTATACCTTGCCTTCCAGTCAGGGAATTGATACGGGTAATGCCAACTAATTCGTCGGCTCGCCCAGCCAAGGGGCGATAGTAAACCAAAATAGTATACTCGTTTTCAGATTCCCAATAATTGCCCTCG
>JBJXDV010000140.1:0-3506 GCA_046153465.1 Chitinophagaceae bacterium | reverse complement strand
TTTATCAAAGGTGCCGCGGAATCTAAAGGGGTGTAGCTTCCCTCCCATGCGCCAATATCGGGGGTAAATGAATTTCTTAATGTGCCTATATAATCTGAAAGTATTCCCGCTATAGGCTGTCCGCCACTTTCAGCTTGTGTGGCTATCAAAGAGTTAAGCTTAAGATAAAAAGCATTATTACCATTTGTTGTAAGAAAAGGCGGCAACTCTCTTACCGATGCCGACTCTCTCGGGCTAAGGAAAGCCTTCATGCTTGCTAAAGTAGTAAAGGTAATACCAGTCATATATAGCGCGCTTGTTGAGCTGCTGGGTCCTGCATAAAATAAATTATTGTTTGAAGATGGATCGTAGTTACCCGAGGTCCCTCCCGTTCGCCGAAGGGCGGCGGTAAATTCTCCACCGTTTGAAACGGAATTATTTACAATGATATTATTATTCAGGTAGAGCCTGCCCTGGGTAGGAATTACTGTTGCATAATGCGTAATACCGCTGGTGCCAAAAAGGGCTGATGTAGATGATGCATTCAGGTAAATAGTATTGTAGGATACTTTAAAGTAACCGGTATCAGCTGAACAATAGAGCTCAATGCCACGAACCGGTTCCGTACCGTAAGCGTTGGGCGCTTTAAGATCTCCGATAAGATTGTTGGATATAAAAGCTGTATCCCACCCAACAATAGCATATATGCCTTCGGCCAAACCGCTAAAACCTGAAGTTGCAAGATCATAACACTTATTGTTTAGTATTTTGGGTCTCCTTCCTCCTACGTGAACACCAATAACCCCATTCTGGCCAGACAGTGCATGAACAGTATTGGATTGTATAACACCACTAATTAAATTATTTGAGTTGATACCCCACACTGAACCGGCGGAAATATTTTCTATCAAATTGTTTGTAATACTTACATTGGTAGTAGTTGCGATGGCAAAAATCCCATAAGCTTGGGTTGCAGTACTTACCGTTATAGCGGACAGAGTGTTGGAAGCAATGCTCGATTTTTTCGGAGAACCCACGTTAATTCCACAGGGTGCTAAATTATTTGTCCAAATATTTTTTAAGAGATTGCCAGTAACTGTTATTGAACCGGAAGGCGAGCTACTACTCTCCTCGATTACATAAAAACTGTTGGGGGTAAATGCGGTTCCAACTGTAACATTCTGTATGGCATTATTTAAAACGGAAGAATTGCCAGTAACACCGCCGCTGTGTATCATTGGCGCATTAATATTTCCTGAATTTATAACTACATTGGAAACACTGTTGCTTTCAATTACGCTTACAGCAACAGTTCCATCGCAATAGATGAAATGAAAAGGACCAAGGCCTCCTGTGCCTGTTAATGTAAGCGACTGCATTGAATTACTGTAGATGTTCACCGAGCATAGAGAATTGCTACCCAAAGAATATATTCCGTGGTAGCCGTCCCCGGCACCCAAAATATTAACTGTGTGGTTGGAGATAACATTGTTACTTACCGTTAAGCTCGCTGTAATATTGCCGGTATTCCTAATATTATAAAAAGGTTGAGTTCCTGCACTTTTTGCAATATTTGTAAAAACATTTCCCGAAACGTCGAGCTGACTTGCTTTGCTTGAATTTTCAATACAGCTGAAAGGTGAAGATTGCAATGAAGTTGTACAACCCGAAATAAGATTATTGGAAATAGATACCGTGCCTGAAGCAATTGATATACCTGCGGATCTAAGTATAGGATGAACGTTCACATTGACCGAGCCTGTGGATAGCGAAACTGTATTGCTATTTATTGTGCCGCTGCTGCCGGGATCATTTAGCAAATACACACCATAGATATCGACGTTATTTTGACCAACTATGGTGTCGTTGTTGATGTAATTGTAGGAAACGTTTGCGTTTAACTGGTTAGATAAATAAATGGCAGCAGGATTAAATGCAGACGGCTCGGCCCCAAACTTTGTAACTGTATTGCCGGTTGACTGAGATAAACCTCCAATGTCATTATTCGAATCGTTGTACAAAAGTGCCGAGCTATTGTCGCCATTTAACGCTATCGCTACATTACAGCGTTTGATTACATTTGAATAGAACCTGTTGAAGGAGTTTGCGCCGGCTACGCTTGTGGCAGTTGGGGCACCAAATATACTTTCAGAGCTTATTTCTATTCCCCGCGAACCGCCAGCGTTGTATGAGCCAGGCATAGCTGCATTAACCATTTTTAAAGATATATCACAGTTTTGTATAGTATTAAATTTGCAGCCGTTGTTTGAATTAAATCTAACAAGGCGGATTCCATATTCCATTGTTGCTGGATTAATGGTATTTGCATCCTTTAGTGTAAAACCGTCAATCGTAACGTAGTCACTGCCAGCGAGCACCCATATGCCATCCTGCTTTATACTAGACGGGGTGGCTGTGCCGCCCGCATAGGCAAGCAGAAGTGGATTTGCACCGGCTCCAAGTTTTTTAAAATAGATCGGGTTTAAACTTGTACCTGTTGCAGTAAGTGTATAACCACCGTTGGGCACTGTTTCGGTATATCCGGCCGCAACATTAATTGTAGTAGGTCCTACGATTGATTGACTATTGAGCGCATTGATAGCGGACGCTAAGGACACATAGGAACCAGGCACGGTATAACTGCCGGAAATTTGTGCCGAAGTTTTCCAAACAATAAAGAGGAAAAAAAGCGTTACGAAAAAACGGTAAAACTTTAAAGTCATTATAAATACAAATATAGTATAATTTCAAATCTGTGGTGCATGAATAGCTAGCAAATAATATTGAAAGACTTATAAAAGAAGATGCTTGTTTTGCCCATAGTTGAAAAAAGCTAATTGATGAATTGACACAATTATAAATTAACATTAAAACATTTTGTTTTTTTAAACTAACATCTTCCCCCGACCTCAATAGCACCTTTGCAATTTATTAGTTGTGAATTATTTCCACAGGAACTGTCACCTCGAGGTGACAGTTTTGGTGACGGTTTTTAGTTCGGATTGAGGTCCTGTTTTCTTTAAAATTAAAAGCCAAAATGCAAAAAATTAATATGATTATTATTTCTGTTTTTATACATTTACTTTAAAATGAAACTAATCCACTAATACAAAAAACGAAATGAATATTATTATTAAAGATGAAACATTCGCTGGCAAAATATTGCAAGAGATTAGTCTTGAGTTTAAAACAGATACCGTTTCTGTTAAAGATATAATTATTGAAAGAGTAACCTCAGAGGTAAACAATTACAATACTAAACTCCCACAGTATTTTAATGGACTTATTGAACCTACTGATGCTGAAAAAACTTTAAACGGTTATAAGCTCAAAGAAAAAAAAATCATCGATGTTGAAAAACAGATTTATACTGCTTTAGATGCTTTCCAGAAAAATGCATTTTTTATTTTAATTGACACTATTCAATCTGAATCGCTTGAACAAATGGTGACTCTGAATAAAAACACTATAGTAAGCTTCATAAAATTAACACCATTAATAGGGGGCTGACATGAGCATATTCGATA
>JBJXDV010000139.1:0-6043 GCA_046153465.1 Chitinophagaceae bacterium | reverse complement strand
TCCTTTAATGCACTTGCCCTTGCTTCTTCAATTACCCGTTCATAGGTGCCGCTGCGGCCGCCTACAATATCACGGATGCCCGCAAATAAATCTTTAAAAATATTAGCACCGATAATTGTTTCGGCTGTTACAATTCCAATGTACTGCTGAATAGGCTTGCTTTCAATAGTGGGTGTTGTGGTAAGGAGAATGGTTTAAATTTTTTTGTAAAGATAATCAGAGATGTTCAAAAAACTTTTAGTGAAGGTCTTTCGGGAAAGCACCAACCTCAGTGTATAATTTTAACTGCAAAGGAGTTCTTAAAATTATAATTCTTTACAAATTCGTTTGGCTATAGTTTGTATTTTCAGCAGCATGAAATCAATTTTACTTTTTATTTCGTCTTTATTAATTGTAAATTCTGCAACAGAAGCTCAGCAAACATTACCGGCTGTTATTGTTAAGCGTATGCAGGTAGCTGACGCTGATATCAGCAATACACAATCTTTTTATTACAAGCGCAAGGAAGAATTTCACCAGGTGCTTGTTGCAGATTTAGGCGAACGATCCGGTAAAAAAGCACCCGTTGCTTTTTATGTAGATTTTTTAGCGATGCGGGAGAAGGTAAACCCGAATTATACCGTAGAGATTCGCTGGCTGCAAATGGAATTTTATAATGCAAGAACAGAAATGCGATCGGTACCCATTCCGCAGGTAAAAAGCCAGAGAGATGTGAATGGACAAATGAGCAATGTTCAGCAAGTACAAAATGAATACCGGTTTATTTACCCCGTAAAAGCCGTATTGGAAATTTTAATTTATCAGGAATCTGAAAACGGGAAAAAATTAGTGCTTGAAAAAAATGAACCCGTTGATTATGATTTTACAACTCTTGCCAAAAATACACAGAGTACAAAAGTTTGGGTTAAACCGCCTCAACCCTCTTCTCCTGATAAGCCGCTTATTTTTAAGGAACTGAATCTTGCCTATTACGAATTTATTAAGAAAACGATTCTTGCGTTTTTTAATCGCAACTGAGCATTTCCTCTGTTACATTGAAAAGGATTGCTGTAGAAATGTTTCGGGAATACCGGAATCAACGGGTAGCGTATTACTCAAACCTTTAATTCTGCTTAACGGAAAATCATTTTTACATTTAATGTATGAATCATTCTCTCCTATTTAATCGCTTGTGCAAATTTGTTTTGCTGTTTGCAACAACTCTCTTTTGTATTACAGCATCCGCACAAACAAAACCGCAACCTTTAAAAATCGGTATAGCCGGTCTTACACATACACATGTGCACTGGTTGCTGGGCAGACAGAAAGCTGATGATATTCAAATTGTGGGTATTGTTGAACCGAATAAAGAATTGGCCGAACGTTATACCAAACAGCATGGGTACTCCATGAGCATCGTGTATAACACTATGGAAGAAATGATTGTAGCTACCAAACCTGAAGCTGTTTGCGCTTTTGGAACCATTTACGATCATTTAAAAGTAGTGGAAACCTGTGCACCGCTCGGCATTCATGTAATGGTTGAAAAACCACTGGCAGTAAGTTGGGATCATGCGATGAAAATGAAGCAACTGGCAGCAAAGCATCAGATTCATTTGCTCACCAATTATGAAACTACCTGGCATCCCTCCAACCACTTGGCTTATGAAATGGTGAAGAAAGATTCCATCGGAACCATCAGAAAAATTGTGGTACACGACGGGCACAAGGGACCAAAGGAAATTGGTGTGAACAAAGAATTTCTCGACTGGCTTACTGATCCTGTTTTAAATGGCGGTGGTGCTATTACAGATTTTGGATGCTATGGTGCCAACCTTGTTACTTGGCTGAGCAATGGAGAAAAACCCATCTCCGTTTTTGCAATTACTCAAACACTAAAACCCGATGTCTATCCGAAAGTGGATGATGAAGCAACGATTGTTGTTGAATATAAAAACAGGCAGGCCATTATACAGGCTTCCTGGAACTGGCCTGTTTCAAGAAAGGATATGGAAGTATATGGCGTACATGGTTATTTTATTTGTGAAAACAGGAATGATGTACGGTTTAAAATAACGGAAGAAGCAACAGAACAAAAACTGAAATTGGAAGAACGGCCTTATCCGTTCAATGATCCGTTTGCATTGTTTGCAGCAGTAATAAGAAAACAAATTACTCTGCCTGCTTATGATTTATCCTCACTTGAAAATAATATGCTGGTAATGGAAATACTGGAAGCTGCAAAAAAAAGTGCGAAGACAGGGAAGAGGATTTATTTGAAGAGGTGAGGGGTGATCAAAAATATGATTCATTAAGACAAGAACTACTAAGCCTGTTACTTTGTTACCCCAAATTTTTTCAAACAGTTTTTAGGATCAATATTATTCGTCCGCATATTTTATATATAAATCATCTGTCAAGTTCATAGCGGTTAAAACTAATTTCAATCTATCAAACTTTGGCTTTGACCCCATATGTTGTTCTATATAATAAGTGTCATTTAAAGCGATTGCCTCCCTGCAGTCTTCTTTATGTTTTGTTAGTGTCAATCGAGATTGAATTGGCTCTACAAAAAATGCCTGTGGATTTAATTCAAATAATGACCGCATAATTTGAATATAAAGCTCAGTGATATTTTTCAATTCTAGTTTTTGATCAAAGAAAATAGCATAGTCAAGCTTCTTGCTTGTAGGATCTTCTGCATCAAAAATATTTACTTCTTCATTTTCAGTCTCCTGTATGATGCTTATAGTTGGGAAAGTCCAAATTTTTAAAAACCGCTCTTCAATAAGATTAAATCGTTCTTCAAGAGTCGAGATATCCCATTTGTCAAGGCTAGAAAGAAATTTATTTAGCCAAAGTCTGCTAAATTTATATCCTTGTTCTTTACCCTCATCGTTCATGTCTCTTTTATCTGTGAAATATTTATTCCCCAATTTACCATTGTTGCCCGACAGTGTTAAATTGGCAATTGTATTTAAATGTTTTTCCTTGATTAAATTAAACTGCTCTTCTCCAAGCATAACTTTCCATTTTTGATCAGGATTTTGAGGAAAAATATGCTCAACTGTTATATCTGGATTCCCATCAATTTTGACTGGCTCTCTATTTTGATAGTTCTCAAGTTTCTCAAAAAAGTATGTTCGATTCTTTGTCTGAATGCCATACATGTCTCTTTCTTTTAGTGTTCCAATGATTTCTTGGTCTCTTGGAAATCTTTGTGAGGATTTTTTCTTCAATAATGCTTTTTGAAGAGAAACAACATAGTCAGATGATTCTATATCTTCATAAAGTCTCATGAATATTTTATTCAATGCATTTGTTGGCAGACCAACAATAAATCTTCTCCATGTAAATGATTGAATAAGATCAAGTACTTCAATTAATGTTGTTTTATTAATTACATTATTCGTGTAGTCATTGTAAACTTCTAAGAGAAAGGGAAATGCTACATTTATTTCGAGCTTATTAATTAGAACTAATTGATTGGAAATTTCATTGTCAGACTCATTATAAGGGTTAATAAATTTATTATAATGGTATGAATACTTTTTTATTTTGGATAGTATTTTCTCTAAGTTGGTAATATCTGTGAGAGGGTATCTTTTTTTAAATTCAAGATAAACCTTGTTTTTATTTGGAATTTCCCTGTTTTCTAAGGTTAAGAAATCTCGAATGAAATCAGATACTTTATTTCCATTTGTTTTTTCGTGGGTAGCGTTTAACTCTATTTGCCTCCAATAATTGTCATAAATATTTAGTTGGTCTTTATGCTTCAGCCCCATTAGAATATAATTTCGAATGAGATCAGATTGACTAAGCTCTAAGCCAGTTGAATTTAAACTTTCAAATATTTTCTGAGGATCATCCTTATCTCGTTCAAGAGATATTTCTACAAATATCAACTTTGATAAACCAAGTAAAACGATTTCATAGTTCTCTGGCGTAATGCGACTTTTGAAGTAATTGTAATTTTCAATTAATCTTGAATATTCTAGATACTCATCAGAGGGGTCATTTTTTAATAAGAATCTGAGAGCTTTATCATTGTTTTCTGTTGGCTTTAATTTTAATTTCTCTTCTTCATTTGCAAATTTGTTTATTAAATATGTTTCTTCTATCTTATTTACTAGATTATTATTTCCAAGTTGTTGAGCGAGTGTATAGATTGAAATATAAATTAAAGTTATCGTAGTCAATCTCTGTTGGCCATCAATAATAGAAAGTTCACTTATGCCTGATGAGGAATAAACATTGTCGTGAATAAAAACGATACTACCAATAAAATGAGAAGTTAAGTTTTCATTGTTTGCGACAGATAATATATCATCAAACAACTGCTTGCATTGAGGCAAAGTCCAGTCATAATTTCTTTGATAAACAGGAATCATGAACTGAGTATCTGTTTGCGATAAAAACTTATTTAATTTTACTTGTTTTGCTTCCATGAATTAAATATTATTTTTTACTCTGAGTATTTACTAATTAGTTCAGCTTTTGATTTGAAAGTATGTTTAAGTGGTGTGTAGTTCAAAAATATTAGTGCTAATTTGCGTATTCCCAAAAATACAAACAAAACCTTTCGCAAAAATTCCAATAAAAAACCCCGTCTAACTCTTTCTTCAGACGGGGTTTAATAATTTTCAAAATAAAAAATCTTACTTCTCCTTCAACAACTCCTTCACCGCCACTTCCAATTGCTGGTCTTTACCCACCGTTACTTTTTCATATTCATTGCGGAGTTTGATATCGGGTTCGGTTTGTGCATTTTCTAAATAATTTCCTTTGGTATCTCTGCAACCAACCGTAGGAGCGCCCCATGTAATACCCGTATCCATCAAACCGCTCCAAGCTGCAAAAGAACAGGTGCCCGGCACTGGCATACCAACAAGTTTACCAATACCAACTTCCTTCACCATGTAGGCATAACAATGCCCATCGCTGTAGTTGCCTTCATTGGCCAGTGAGATACTTGGTTTTGTCCAACGAAAGTTGGGTTCAAAACCATTGTTGCGCACATCATTACCATAATCCATAAACTTTTTACCGCTGAGGAACATCGCTAAGTCGGCCACCAAATCTCCACCACCATTATTTCTTGTATCCACTACAATTCCTTTCTTATGAAAAAACTTACCCATGATTTCTTCATAGGTAGTGCGGAAAGCGCCATCACTCATGCCCGGTATATGTACATAACCCAAAGTGCCGTTACTCATCTGATCTACTTCCTCTGCATTGCGTTTTACCCAGCGGCGGTAAAGCAATCCGTTTTCTTCACCAATTGAAATGGGTTTGACGGTGAGTTCTCTTTTTGCAGTACCGTCAACAATTACAAGCAATGTATTTTTTCCTGCTTTGCGGTTGAGATATTGTGCCACATCTTTATCCGGTGTGATGAGTTCGCCATCAATAGTTTCAATAATCATTCCTGCTTTTACATTCATACCTGCTTTATCCAACGGACCATCTTTAATTACTTCCAATATTTTTAATCCGTTGCCTTTGTATTCATAATCATAAAAAATACCAAGGCTTGCAGTTGCATCACCATTCGGATTAAAACCTCCAAAGCGTGCACCGCTGTGACTCACATTTAATTCACCCAGCAATTCACTCAGCAGTTCTGCAAACTCATAGTTGTTGCTAATGTGCGGTAAATATTTTTCGTAATCAGGTTTGTAACTGTCCCAGTCAATACCATGAAATGTTTTGTTGTAGAAAGTAGTTTTGGTTCTGCGCCACACATGGTCAAACATATACATACGTTCTTTCAAGCCATCAACCATCATTTCGCCATTGATGCTGATGCGGTCTTGCTTACCGCTGTTGGGGTCAATCTTCATAAAACCACCATCACTGCTGAGGAAGATGGATTTCTGCTCTTTATCCCAAACCATATTGGCAAAGCCTGCATTGAGCGGCACCAGCATTTTGGTTTCTCTTGTACGCAAATTGGTAGTCCATAAATTCATACCACGTTCAAACCTTGCTAAGTAATAAAGCGTTTCGCCATCTTTACTTACCAACGCATCGCCCAGTGAAGATGAATGAATGGTGAGTT
>JBJXDV010000138.1:0-2839 GCA_046153465.1 Chitinophagaceae bacterium | reverse complement strand
CGAACAGGTAAAATTTGCCCGTTCCAATTAATGATATGCGTTAAATGAACAATTTTTGTTTTTGAAGAAAATGCTTTTGCATATTCATTCAATAAATAATTTTCGTCTTCGCTTGGCAGTTCTAAATTTATCCAAACCAATTTTATTTTATCGCGCTGCTCGCGTTGTTTCCAGGCATTAATCATATTTGGATAATCCTGTTTACTCAATACCACTTCATCACCCGTATTCAGTTCCAAACCAAATATAACAGCCTCCAATGCTTCCGAAGCGTTACGTTGTATAGCGATTTCTTCTGCGTCACAACCCGCCAATTTCGCAAGATTTTTTCGAAGAGGCTCTCTACCCTGATCCAATATGCGCCACATATAATAACTAGGGGCCTCATTACATAAATCGTGATAGCGCTTCATGGCATCCTGCACCGATTTGGGAGAAGGCGCCACTCCCCCATTGTTCAGATTTATCAGAGTAGGCGATACGGTATAGGATTGCTGAATATAATACCAAAAATCTTCATCGGTAGCAAGTTCACCTGGAGGAATCATTGATACCTGTTTCAACGCCCGATCTAAATTCTTGCTCCATGCAGGTTGGGTTAAAGAAGCAAATATTGCAGTTGCCGAAAAGGAACCTGCCCTATTAATAAATGAACGCCTGTTAAAAGCAGCCATGAGGAACTTATTTAGATACCGAATATAATTAATCTGTTGTTAAACGACTATTGAATTAATTTAAAGAAATCGCATCAATAAAATTGAATACTTAGAAACTGTTTTGTACCATAGGGATAATTCGCAGGTAGATGATAAAACAAATAGCATTACGTTCCGCGGGAACGTCTCATGCCAGAAAGATATCAGTCACATCACTCATTTCAGCAATTCGAATGAGTTTTTCTTAAGGGATAAAATAAAAACAAAAAGATTTTCTATTTCTTAAACTTTTTGCACATGGCGAATAATGCTATTACATTTACACGAAACGTTCCTACGGAACGTAATGCTCCTTTTATTATAATGCTACCCATGAGATGTCCCGATGGGACATGAATTCAAGCTTTTTTTGTTACCTGAAATGTTTCAATACAGCTAATCATTTTAAGAAGCAGTTTGAGTTAATTAACTTTAATTGGAAAACCTTTTGCAGTGGTTTTGATAATTTTTTCACTGAAAGCTATTGACAACGGCTTTAAAATTCACTTCGCGTTGTACATTAAACATTCACATATAGATTTCTAATTAACTAATTCAAACAGCTTCTTACTATTTTCATTAGGAAAATACTCTTTATACAAAGGATAATAAGCAGGTGGATTAAGAGGCTGTCTAAAAATGATTTTATACTTTTTTGTCTAGCCGCAGATTCGCAGATGTAGTACAGATACGTTATCCTAATTAAGGTTTTTTAATCTGCAGCTTATATTATTAGAAATATGAATTTTATACAGGTTCTAAAAATTAATGAGCCTTTTAATATACCCTATGTCCCGAAAAAGAACTGTTCATAGTAGAAACTTCCTGATCTGTAGCAGACTCCTGGCGCACCAACACCTTTAATACATCGCCTGCAGTAAGTTTAAGTAGCGATGAAAAAGCTATTGTCTTTAAATCTGTTCCAGCAGAGGAGGATACAAAATCTTTTGCTTCCTCCATTTTCGATCCGTTCTGTTCGAGGTATACAAAAAGTAACGGTTGTGTGGAGGAAGTTAAAGACCATTGGATTTTAATATGAAATTGGTAAACCCCATCGGTAGGTGCAGTAAAAAAACCATTCGAAGAATTATATCCAAATCCGTCATCGAATTGCTCATTATCAAAAACAACTACAGTATTGGTTGCATTGGCAATTACCAGGTTAGCACTTTGTAAAATTGCACGAAAGCCAGAATTGGTAACGGGCGTATTTTGCCATGAAGCAGTACCATCTGCCGCCGAGGTTAATACTTTACCTGCGGCCTGTGTACCATCAGTAATTTTTATATTTCCATTTACTTCGAGGTATGCCGATGGAGAACCGATTGTATTAATTCCAACTTTACCGTTATTAACTCCATATGCACCTGAATTACGAAAAATAAATTCACGGGCAGAAAATTCCAGACGATCATCTAGTCCTACTTCTCCAATAGTAATATTATTTCCATCTCCAATCTTAAAATAACGGTTGTGAATAGGGGAAGTCCAGGCTCCAACTCCTATCTTAATATTTGAATCCACATGTAATTTCTCGAGAGGAGTAGTAATACCAATGCCAACTTTTTGAGACTGAACTAAAGTTGCAAACCCAATAAAAATCAGCGTAAAAACCAGTTTCATATTTGATCAGTTTCGGGAAAGATACATAATCTGTTTTGAAATAATACTAACAGGATTATAGACAGAATTGCGATTTTCTTTACTAAATCTTTTATCCCTATTGACCAGATGGCAATAGAGCAGGAAATCACAAATTAAACATCACAAATCACCAATCTTTTACTAGTTGGCAGGAATTGTAAAAAAACCTAAATTGACAATCCAACCAACGACAACCATCTTTACACGAGCTAAAAAACAACTGATGAAAATTACTGAAATCAAAGTTTTAAAGGGACCAAATTATTGGAGTGTACGGCGTGTAAAGCTTATTCAAATGAGATTGGATCTGGAGGAAATGGAACAACGTCCGACCAATGAAATACCGGGGTTCAGGCAACGGTTGGAAAAAATGTTCCCGACAATGATCGAGCATCGCTGTAGTGTAGGAACACCAGGAGGTTTTTTTCAGCGTGTAGAAGAAGGAACCTGGATGGGTCACGTTATTGAGCATGTTGCTCTTGAATTGCAAACAATAAGTG
>JBJXDV010000137.1:0-8368 GCA_046153465.1 Chitinophagaceae bacterium | reverse complement strand
ATATCCCAACAAATACAAAAGGGTATGTGCCATATCAGCCTGGAAGCCAATATTCTTCCGATCAACTGCTTCCAGGGTATCTGCCATTGCTTTCCAGCTATGCATACCACCCCAGCAGATTTCTCCTTCGGCAGCCAGTTTCTCTCCATAATCAGATGCAACGTCGCAGGCTAACCGAAATGTGTCAGCAATCAATTTTGTATTTGCGGTCGCATCTTTTGCCCAGTCTGCCGGTTTACTTGCCGAATCAATTCGAATGATACCATAAGGGCGTATTCCAAAATCACGCAACTTCTGTCCAAATCGACAAGTTTTGCGTACCATTTCCACAAAAACTTTTCGTTCTTCTTTAGAGCCCATGGCAGGTCCACCCCAAATGGGAGCAACAAGGCTTCCAATTTTCAGGTTATAAGAAGCAACTTTATCTACCAGTTTCTTTATACCATCATCGCTTTCATCAATATTAAAATGTGGCTCTAATAAACCAATATCAATACCATCAAAGCCAACTCCGTTTACATTAGCCGCCGCCGTAAGTTTCAATAAAGTATCTAAGGAAACCGGCGGTTCGGAATCATTGCCTTTACCAACAACACCGGGCCATGTTGCATTATGGAGTTTTGGGAAATTATTCTGTGGCATAGCATTCAATTAAATCATTTATAATATTGAGTTCTTACGCATATACATAATAACATACCACTAAAATCTCATATCCGGATTTTTCGGACCAAAATGTTTTAAAATTACAATTGGATCAGTAGTAGAAGGATTTACTATTCTTACTCCTTCCTTAGCTGCTGTTTCACTCACAAAAAATTCGTCGTTGGTTAATTGCCCATAACGAATTAAAGCCGGTGTTTCGATATTCCAAACACCAAAACTACCATGTCCCTGCATTACAATGATACCATAGGCAGCACTATCTTTGATAATAACCGTTTGCCCAGGAAAAACGGTGAGTTCCTTGGCGCCAAAGGCATCCGATTTATAGCAAATCCAATTCTCTATATACCCTTCCCTTTTCATTTCATCGATAGCTTTCACTGGCAATGGTCGCATAAAGCGGTTAGCCATGGTGTTAGGATCAATATTTAATTCCCAATCCAGCACATCCATTAAGGCATCATAATCTCCGATACTTCCGGGCGGTGTTCCGTTCCACAATAATTCCTCAGGAACAATGGCTTCATTCACCAGCGATTGATACATGGCAAATACATCAGAGGCTTTTTGTGGTTCATAGGTACACAAACTACCGGGCGCATGAAGCAGGCCCGGCGGTACATCCCAGCCTGTACCGGGTTCCAATTGATAGGCTTGTGAATAGCTGGTTATTTTATTATCTCCTTTTGTAAAATTTACGAGACATTCTCTAATTTGTTCCCTGGTTGTTCCGGGAGCAATACCAATAAACGTATAAGGAAAATCGCCGCCATGATTATTGAGTTGGGGCGGGAAATAATATGCTTCAGGCTTCCCCTTCTGCCCTATCAATGCTGCTTTTTCATCGTTGTGATGTACATGATGCGGAAGAGGACCCATATTATCAAAAAACTTAGAATACATAGGCCAGCTTCCATACTCCTTCCATAGGCGATCACCAATAAGTGTCCCTTTTAATTCATCGATTGCCTCTTTTAATAAAAATTGTTCTTCTTTGGCGCCGTTATTAAATACTACAGGACTCAATCCTTCATTTGTTCCTGTCAGGGGGCCATTCTTGGCTGGAGTTGTAGAAGAAAGCCAACGTTCGTCTATCCCGCCCCGTTGGCCACCCAGCACATAATAATCATCGGGATGTAATTTAATCCTTCGACCAGGTACACAAAATGATCGGGGCACCCAGGTAGGAGCCAACCGCAAAATTCCTTTTCCCTGTTCAAGTGCATTTGCAGCCAATTGTTGAATTCCCATATATAAGTCTTTTTCGGTTATTTAGTTAGTAATTGTTCCGTCGTTGATCAGATTCTGAATACCGTTTTTCCCAGTTACTACTTCAAAAAAAAGATCATATTTTTTCACCTTACCTGGTTCCAGAAAAATTAAAGTACTATTTTCTCTCGCCGCAGCTTGTCCAATGGGTGGATGTGTTGCCGGTTCAAGCCCCGTAACATATTCCCCCTTTGCCCAATGTTGCCAATTGATTAACCAGGGTAATTGCTTTTTTTCAAAACGTATAGTAACCGCAATGGATAATTGCTCATTATAAATTCCACAAACACTCATCCCATTGGCATCTGCGTCAATATCAACAATACCTACCTCCTCTCCTGCACCACTGTGATCTTTTAAGGCTGGGGGGCATTTATGAAAGTTATTGTTGGTAGTAAAGATCGTTGGATTTCTATCTGGATGACGGGGTGTCCATCTACCCTTCCAAAAGATTTCAGCACCCTCGTCTACGAGTGGCCAGCCAAAATTACAATGGTAAAGCAACATATGAGGAACTGCTGCGTTACCCCGATTCACAACCTCATCACAAATATGGATAACCGCTTTACCGAGTGTTCCTGAAATCGTTCTACGCATTTCAAGGCTTGGCCCAAAGAGCCTTGATTCTTTAATAATACCGGTAATGCTCATCTCCAATTTACCGTTGGCAGGATCTGGCTGAATAATTGATTCAATAGTTGCTGACGCATTGCTAATTACTCCATGCAGGCCTCTTTCACCGAACTCATCTTTCTCGGGTCCGCCTACATGAGATAAGCCACAAGTCGTAAGCAATCCCCCTCCAAATGTTTGCAGCCAATCAAGGTCACGATTCACAAAAGACTCTGGAGGAGTAATACCCGAATGACTTAACCATACGAGACTGTACTGATTATAAAATGCTTCGGCAATATCCATCGCGCGATCAATAACTATTTTATAACGCAGACCTGTACCTGTATTAACCCATGCAATTCGTAATCCCCTGCCAGGGCCATTGTCGAGAATAGATGTTTCTATCCCTCCTACCTGGGAAACATTCGATAATTTATCACTCCAAATTCCATCTTTCATAGAAGATCCGTTTATTGCCCAAAACCAACCAGGAGCTCATTTATTTTTTTGATGTATATACTTCATGATCCATATTTCCTCCCGACTTCAGAAATGCTACCAGGTCTTTAAGTTCTTCGCTATTTAAGTTATTAATCATACCCGGAAGCATCGGAGAGATTTCAGATACCCTTGTGCGTAAAACATCTTTTTTAAGTACTTCTCTAACGGTTAGGGGAGAAAATGGATTCTGTGAAATATAATACTTCTCATTATCCTGCCTAATCATCCGACCCAATACAGAGCCTCCCTCTTTCAAATAAAATACAGTGGCTCCATATTGATCAGAAATTGTTTTGCTTGGTTCTATGATTGCCTCAAGTATATCTTTATTGGTGAACCTGGTTCCCAATTGGGTTAAGTCGGGCCCGGCAATTCCACCCTCGCCTTTTACCTGGTGGCACGACCTACAATAAGAAGCCGCAAACATCGCCTTTCCCTGCTCAAAATTTCGATTCGTTAATCCGCTATCCACCACAACAAGGGCATCTTTAAGCTCCCAATCTCTTCCTGGCCCTTTCGGTTGTATGGCACCGGTTGCCAAATCTGTGCCTGAAATGCGAACGATAGAGTCACCAGAAATACTGTTAAAATAAGCAAAGCGATCTTTCGATACATTTCCAAGCGCTCTTTTTCGCATATTATCAATGAACCCTACAAAACTTACACCCCCTTTAAAACTAAAGGCCTTATAAAACCATTGAAAATACTGTTCCTGCATGGCTGCCGTCCAGCCATTTTTCGTTTGACTTAACACGTTAGCATACCATGTTTGCTGCATGGGAGGAATTTTAGAAAGCATCGCCGCTATATCCATGCCATATTGGGGATTACGAAGAATCAGGTCGACTGGCTGCGATATCGAATTTTGGGCAATGTCGTCATCTTTCGCTGATGTCATCAATGCCAATGTTTTTTCGATTGACTGTGGCGCATCCAGGAATACCAAAATTTTACTTAGCTGCCGATTAAGGCTATTTGTTTTAGCAGGATAATGATTATTCAAATAGTTACTTAATGAAGTCTTAACTGCTGCATCTGGAACACCTTGTCGGGCTAAAATCAATTCAATAGCCCGCATAAAATCGATCTGTTGTGATTCTGTAAGAGAAGCGTAGTCAATAGTCATTAATAATTTTAATAATGGATTTTTCACAGCACCCGACCCTTTTCGTGCTAATGCGATGGCCGTTTGTGTAATGATCACTGGATCTTTTTCACTCAATGCCTTTTGTTGCCAAAGAGCTACCGGTTGGTTTTCGATGGCAATTCTGGCAGCATAGCGAATAAACCGATCTTTATTATTGAGGTATGGCCATGCGAATTCAACGGCACCGGGTTTAGAGGCACTATGAAACTCTTCTAGTTTCCTTCTTGCAACCTGGTCGTCGGTTAAACTGGGTACTGGTAATTTTTCTGTATTTTCTTTATTGTTTCCATAATATACACGATATAGGTCAGACTCCAACCTACGGCCTCCCGTCAAAAAATACAACGCGCCATCAGGGCCTATTACACCGTCGGTTAATGGTAACGGTGAGCCAGAAATAAATTCCTCCCCGGTTGTTTTATACGAAGCGCCATCCGGCATAGCATGTATTGCATAAATAATTCCAAAGCTCCAATCAAAAGCAAAAAATGCCTTCCTATATTTATCCGGAAAATGTGCGTTACCGGCATAAATGAAGTTGGTGGGAGATCCCTGACCTACATTAATAGCAGGTGGTAAATTATCAGGGTAATCAGGCGACCATTTATCGGTACCAGGGCGCCAGCCAAATTCGCCGCCACTGGTAACATGGCAAACACGAGTTGGCCGATACCATGGAGTACCAAAGTCCCACTCCATATCTGAATCGTACGTAAACATATCGCCCAAATCATTAAATGCCAGATCGAATGGATTTCGGAAACCCGAACTGATCAATTCCCAAGTGGTCCCTGTTGAATCAAGGTGCGCAATCCATCCGCCCTGCCAATTTACGGTGTTGTCATGACCGTTAGGATCTTTAACAAGAGGAAATAAGTTATCCATTTTCCCGTCCGGAAAATTCCGATAACCATTCATTTTCGGAATATCGGTGAAGTTTCCTGCAATCACATAAATAGATTTTTTATCGGGAGAAAGAACAATGCTATGCGGACCATGTTCGCCTTCACCCTCCAATGCTTTTAGCAAAGTAATTTTATCATATTGATCATCACCATTGGTATCCTGGAGCCTGTACAAACCGCTTCCTTTTTCAAACGCAGAATCAATTCCATGGTTCACCATTACATAAAGGCTATTGAATGCATATAACAAACCATGCGCATATCCCATGGTTACTTTGCGCTTAGGGGTGTTACTTGGTGTGTTTTTATCAGAATAGAGATCTAATTTTTCAATCGTTGTTTTCCCTGTATCGCCCACCGCCGGAACTTTCAACCGGTATAAAGAACCATATTGGTCGGAGGCAATAATTCGACCCTTGTCATCAAAGGTCATTGATACCCATGAGCCCTCTCCATTTTCAGAAGGGCCAAATAAATGGTCGGCATGAAAACCATCCGGCAACTTTAAGTTTTCAACTTTTGAATCCTTGGATTCACTCTGAACAGGTGCTGCTTCTTTCTGATTGTTACAGGAAACAAGTAACCAAACGAAAAGTGTAAGCACTACACTGGTCAATAGGTGATTTCTGCTCATACTGGCAAGTTATTAGTTTTGAAAAAGAATAAACCCGATTATCAAACCATTCTGCTCTGCAATAGAAAAATACAACTCTTAGTCGTCTCAACTATAGCGATTACTTTTTTTTAAACGAATTCTCCAAAAATAATCTGTTATTTTTTTCTGCAATTGTAGCATTTGGCTTTAAAAAGAAAATTATGCTTAATGCGCCGAATAAAAAAATACCACCTCATTTTTTTACTCTCAATGGTTGAAATTTTTCTTGAATGTTGGCTGCACATTAACTCATCAAATGAAAAAAAGTTGGGGGCGTGTTGCAAGAATTGGCTAAATACACCGCCATGCTTATACCCAAACAATCGTTTGCTTATTAAAGGGCCGCACTGAGTCAGCGACCTCAACCTGAAGTTACTGGTTATATCCGACTGATAAAATTTTATGTACCTTTCTTACCAACTATAATTTATGAAACGAAGAACCTTTCTGAAATCAACCGCGGCCTTGTCGGCCTTAAATATATTGCCAACTACATTTAGTCTTGGAAACAGGAAAATTTCTCCGGTAAGAATTGGTATCATCGGTTGTGGCGGAAGGGGTTCTGCGGTAGTTAGTGCTATGTCGCAACATTCAAAGATATCGATTGTGGCGATGGCTGATTTATTCGATTATCAAATTCAAAAGGCCAAACCAATATACGATTCCTTAAACAATACTAACGGCTATCCACCTATACAAAAAGAACATATTTATCAAGGTTCAACGGCATACTTAAAATTGCTAGAAGACAAACTAGTTGATGCTGTTGTTATTTCCACACCCGCCTATGCACACCCAGATATTCTATTATCAGCCATCGCTGCAGGCAAACACTGTTATTGTGAAAAGCCTGCTGCTATTGATGCCGATGGCTGCCATAGGATATTAAAAGCAAGTAAAGAGTTAAATGGTAAATTAAGTACGGTAATTGGTTTCCAGGTGCGTCATGCCACACCCTACGTTGAAATGATAAAAAGAATTCACGCGGGCGATATTGGTGAATTAGTATGTGCGCAGCTCTATTATTTATCTTCGATGGTTCCAAAAGTTACTATCCAAACTACAAACCCCGATGAATTTAGAATTCGCAATCATTTTCACTTTAATGAATTATCAGGTGGAATTCTATTAGACCAGGGAATTCATATGCTTGACCTCTGCAATTATGCATTACAATCATTACCGATTCACGCGATGGGATCCGGCGGAAAAAAAGGAGGTCCTAACTTCGGAAATACGTGGAATAATTACGAGGTAATTTATAACTATCCAAATGATATCAAGGTATGTATTCTTTCTACACAAGTGGGTAATTATTTTGGTGATGTATGTGCAAGATTTATCGGTACTAACGGGGTTGCGGAAGCACATTATAATGGCGGCGTTTTTATCAATGGAGATAATAACTGGGATTCGGGTGTTATCCGGGAAAATAGTATACTAACACCCGAACAAATTAAACAAGGTGCCACAAAATCGGCTTTGCATGACAGTGACTTCAAAAAAGGAACTCAGTTTATTAATAGTATTCAGACAGGCGAATATATCAATCATTTAGAATCCGCCTGCGAATCAACGCTTACTGCTATTTTAGGACGGGAAGCTGCAGCAAGAGGTGAAAAAATAACCTGGGAAGAAATAAATAACTCTCCAGGCAAAATCAATACGATGTTGAATTTAATTCAGTTTGACAATCTACAAAATTGAAAGAACAAAAGAATTCTCACGCACGAATTGCCATTCTTTTATTGAAAAAGTAAGTAATAAGTTTTTGATTTGGTATTTGACAGAATGTTATCTTTAATAGATGACAACAATAATTATCAGTGTATGACAACTTCTAAAAAAATATTAATTCTTACTGGCGATGCTGGTGAAAGTTTTGAAATTTTGTATGCCAGCCATCGATTGAAGGAAGCGGGATATGTGCCAGTGATTGCTGCCCCAACCGTAAAAAGCCTGAATTTGGTGATGCATGACTTTGAACCAGGTTGGGATACTTATATAGAAAGAAAAGGGTATCTCATTGCTGCCGATATATCCTTTGATGACATAAATCCCACTGATTATACTGCAATGTTGATTCCTGGTGGCAGAGCCCCTGAGTATTTACGCAATGATACACGTGTGGTAAGCATTGTAAAAGCTTTTTCGGAAAGCGAAAAATATATTTTCGCCATTTGCCATGGCGTACAAATTTTAGTAACAGCGGGTCTCGTTGATGGAAAAAAAATTGCCTGTTATGAGCATGTAAAATTTGAGGTAGAAGCTTGTGGCGGAATCTATATTTCACCTGATGAGGCTGTAAAAGACGGTAAAATTATTACTGGCAAAACATGGCAATCTCATCCGGAATTTTATAAACTTGTTTTTAGCTGCCTGGATGAATCAAGTAAAATAGCCAATGAAAAATGGGTAACGGCTCATTAATCCAAGTTCATGGTAATCTACAAACAATATAACCAGGAACAACTCGATCTTCAATACAATAATCGCATTCATGTTCCCGACTACGCAACCTATTTTACTACCTGGGAACGACTTAGTCGAAAAGCTGAAAAAAAATATACCGTACTGAAAGATATTGCTTACGGAAATGCGCCACGGGAA
>JBJXDV010000136.1:0-12917 GCA_046153465.1 Chitinophagaceae bacterium | reverse complement strand
TTACGATAATAGCACTCCCTTGAAGAGTGCGGAAACTGACGCAGCTTATTTGAAAAAATTGCTGATCTGATTTGACATTGTTTAATTGCCCAATTTGTAAAGGCTGTCTGTGTAGACAGCCTTTTTGTTATCAAACTGTTCTACCTTTAAAAAAAGTATGTTATGAAGAAATATTTTATTTTTTTCCTGCTCCCTTTGATGTTTATATCCATTGTTTCCTATTCGCAATCAAAAGATGAAAAGCAAATTCGGCAGTTATTAGCTACACAGGCAGCATCGTGGAATACCGGGAATATCGATGAATTTATGCATGGATATTGGGAGAACGATTCGCTGATGTTTATTGGAAAAACAGGCGTTACTTACGGATATACCAACACGCTAAATAACTATAAAAAAGGATACAGCGATACTGCTCAAATGGGCCAACTTAAATTTGACATACTTCAGGTAAAAAAAATTTCAAGCGATGCTTTTTTTGTAGTAGGTAAATGGTTCCTCAAAAGAACAGTGGGAGATATTGGCGGTCATTATACGCTGCTATTTCGCAAGATTAAGGGGAAATGGGTGATTGTGGCAGACCATAGTTCATAGCCAATGGAAAAAATAGTTAAAACATAATTCGCTTTCCTACTGTTATACATCCAGTAGTAAAATTTTTAGAAAAATTATTCATCACCAACATAAATTTTTTACATGACATTTATTATACTCGGAGTAATTCTTTTAATTGCAGGCCTGGTAATTGCAAGCGGTAACGCGAATGAACCAATAAAGCGGTTTAGCGGCCCAATACGGATTGTAGGAATAGTATTTCTCTTCATTGGCGTTCTTACTTCCTGTGTTAAACAAATAGATGCCGGGCAAGTTGGCGTTAAAAAATTATTTGGAAAAGTTCAGCCGGATGTGCTGGGAAGCGGGCTGCATTTTGTTAATCCTCTTCTCGACATAGAAAGACTGGATGTAAAAACACAGAACTACACGATGAGTGGGGTGCATGACGAGGGTGTAAAATCTGGCGATGATGCGATTCGGGTGCTCACTGCTGATGGATTGGAAGTAACCATCGATTTATCAGTCTTGTACCGACTTGTAACCAACGATGCCCCAAAATTGCTCCAGGAAACAGGTGCCGATTACGAAGATAAAATTGTACGCCCTATTACCAGAACAAGAATACGAGATAATGCTGTTTATTATGACGCCGTAGCATTGTATTCTACTAAAAGAGATGAATTTCAACAACGTATCTTTAAAAGTATCGAAGTAGATTTTAAATTACGCGGATTATTACTCGAAAATTTATTGGTAAGAAATATTACGCTGCCTCAGTCGGTTAAGCTCACTATTGAACAAAAAATTAACGCGGAACAGGATGCACAAAAAATGCAATTTGTATTGCAGAAAGAAAAGCAGGAAGCAGAGCGCAAGCGGGTAGAAGCACAGGGTATTGCAGATTATCAACGTATCATTAGTGAAAGTCTATCCGATAAGCAGTTGCAGTACGAGCAAATAAAGGCTCAGTTGGAATTGGCAAAATCGACGAATGCGAAAATTATTGTAATGGGAAAAGGAAATACGCCAGTGATATTAGATACGAAATAGTAAAGCGGGTTAAAGTTTGTTATTCGTACAATGTAGATAATTTTCATTCACAGGCAATCAAAAACTATCTGGTACCAGTAGGTGATATTTGATTAGTCATTCAGATTCATTTAAGATGCGTTCTTAAAATTTCGGCCAACCGGGAGGGTATTCTTTCATCCATGTGGAAATTTATCTTTCCATATTCTGCGGTTTATCCAAATAAGTAGTATTAGGCTAACAACCATCCATATATAAAAAATGATGTTGGTAATTCCGATTTTTTCTTTAGGAACCATCCATCCGTTATAGATCCCCATACCCAGATTAATGAACATCCATACTAACCCCGACGATAGTGACCAAACTATCCTCTTCAAAAATCGTGATGCATCTTCTTCCATTTCACTCATAAAAAATAAACAACCTAAGTTAAGAATTGTTTAAGGAATCAGCATATTCTGAAAATCGGAAGAGTCGCCGTTGAAAACATTAAAATCTACTTTTGAAAAAATACCATTCACCCTGCCCGTTTCACTATGTTGCCAGAACTGCCAGGGGCGATAAATGCGGGGCCTGTCTTTTTGCAGGTAATGCGCTACCCATAGCGGATATTCATCAAACCCCTCGTCAAGATATTGGGTATAGAAATCTACATTAGTATAGATAACTGGTCTGACACCATAATGATTCTCTATGATCAGCAAAAATTCTTTTACTCTTTCTCGTAGCCTGATCTTTCCTACACCATAAGTTTGTTCAACATCAATTACTGGGGGAAGATCTCCTTTTTCTAATGAAACCGTTTCAATAAAATTTTCTGCTTGTGTTCTGCCGCTTTTAGAGGCAAGAAAAAAATGATAGGCACCTCTTACTACACCAGCTTCTTTTGCCTTCTTCCAGTTGCGGTTAAAATGGCGGTCACTATTACCATTTCCCTCAGTGGCTTTAATAAATGCAAATCCAATTTTGATATTCTCTACATCCATTGATTTTACACTATTCCAGTCAATAATATCCTGGTATTTCGACACATCAATACCATGAATAGAATAATTAGTTGGGATATCGGTACCAAAAGCATCGTAACGAACAAACCTTGCTTTGCGTTCAAGCCACCAATCATGCACCTGCATCCCCACCATAACAATGATTGATCCGAGTAAAATAACCAGTAACAGTTTCCAGCCCCTGGTGCCTTTATTTGATTTTGCCATGATAATAGTTGCAAATATAATTTACGCAACTATCTAAATAAAATGAAGACTGTTAGAGAATCGATAATCGTTTAGAAATAGGTTAGCGAACAATCTTTTTGACCATCTTAATCGCCTTTTCACTTCGTACTTGTAACATATAAGTTCCCTTTGCCAAGGATGTAGCCGGAATAGCGATCAATTCATCGTTACCGGATGTTTCTATATCTTTTCGAAATACCAGTTGGCCGATCGAATTATATAAACGGATATATAATTTTTTATCGGTTGGATTAAGTAAGGAAATATACAATTCTCCCGGAGAAGGGTTGGGAAATACTTTTACCTCATTGGTAGTAGTAGTGGTAACTTTTTTCGTTGCCTTCTTAATTTTTGCCAGAATAGATACTTCGGGGTCTATGATAACAGTATCTACAATAAAGCCAGGGTTAATGGAAAATTCCTGGCCACTATATTGGTGATCCACTACATAACTTTTTCCCTGGGAAGCACCACGCAACAATAATGTAACCGGCATATCATAAAAAGAAACGGATGGATGCGAAGTGCTTTGCTTTAATTTTATTTTCACCCAATTGTTGGTGTTCTGCGACCATTCTGCATTGTAGTTAGGATACCCTTCTCCATAAATCCATTTTTGAAAAAAGGATGAAAGATTTTTGCCAGTTTCTAATTCCATATTCCGTTTCAGATCTTCCGTAACCGCATAACCGAATTTAACTTTTGGATCATCAAGATACCTCCGAACTCCTCTTGCAAAAGCCGAATCTCCTATTGATTTTCGCAGCATATGAAGAACATAGGCTCCTTTATTATAACTCAGGCGGCCACTAAAAATTCTGCCAACATCGGTTGTATCATTTACAAAAACAGATCCGGTTGAATCGGATACTGCACTATTATAGGTTGCGGCAAGATTGGGTAAATAGGAATTGGGATAACCATTTTCAAGGAAGAGTAAGGTTAGATAAGTTGCAAATCCCTCGTTAAGCCAGATATGCTGCCACGACGCACAGGTTACATAATCTCCAAACCATTGGTGTGCTAACTCGTGTGCAGAAAGATTTGGTGTTGGTAAATTGAGAAAGCTATTGGTTTGATGTTCCATTCCGCCGCCCCAAGCCCATTGTGTATGACCATATTTTTCAGCAGTAAATGGATAAAGACCAAACAACTTTGAAAAAGTACGCATGGCACTTCGATGGTATGAAATAAATCCACTAAAGCCGGGTGTTTCAGGATACCTGAAATTTTGAATAGCGATAGTTGTACTGCCTACCATTGCTGTATCGTTATCAATAATGTAATTGGTAACAGCCAATGCAATAAGATAACTTGCGATTGGAAAACGATGCTTAAAATGAGTAGTTCGAAACGAGCCAGCCACTGTATTGCTTACAATAAGGCCATTGGAAGAGGGCTGGTATTGTTGCGGGCAGGTAACGATTACATCTATCGAATCAGCCTTATCATTCAATCCATTTTTGCAGGGCCACCATTCTCTGGCACCATAAGGTTCCGATAAGGTCCAGATGACTGGCGTACCTGTATGTGTTCCCTGATAAAACGTACCAAAACCACTTGCACCAGGAACACCCTTATAAAAAATAGAAACCGAATCTTTTGTATTGGAATTAATGGTAGTAGGAAAACTAAGTACTATGCCATTTTCAGGAGTTTGAATAAAACTAATTTTATTTCCATGATACCAAATGCTATCAACGGTAAGTTGTTTTAATAAATCAAACGTAATACTATTGGTTGATTGAGTAATCGTAAAATCGAAACTGATTTTTCCGCCAATATATAAAACCGCCGGATCTACATTCCATTCCAATCGAATATGATGAACATCAAAATTAGAACTGGCCACTGTATAATTTCCGGCACTGGTACCTAGCTGGGTTAAACGATCATGTGCTCTTGTTTCCTGCAGTCGAATCTCTTCAAAATCTTTTTCAAAGGCCTGGGTACTTATTAATTCCTGGGAAAAAGCATAATTAAAAATCAGTGTACTTATAAGTATAAATTTTTTCATAGATAATATTAATGAGGGCAGGTATTGATTATAATATAAACGAAAAAAAAGCCTGCCCGGTTGGCCATTTTACTATCAATTTAACGTGAAATAATACAAAACATTGTCTGTAAGCCGACTAGCCTTATTTTTACAAACAAATGCCAGCTATTAACTATAATGATACCCTTAATTTGTTCACCAAACTTACAATTCGCAAGGCATGGAATGGGGCGAAAGTATTGGCGAGTTATTACTGGAGCAAATGGACAAAATCACCTGTTCAATGGGGGCTTCCACTTTCTGTTGCTTTAGAACCAACGACTTCCTGTAATTTAAGATGCCCCGAATGCCCAAGTGGATTGAGAGCATTTACCCGGCCAACAGGAATGTTACAAAATGATTTTTTTCGGGATACAATTGATCAATTGCACCGAGACGTTTTCTATCTTATTTTTTATTTCCAGGGAGAACCCTATCTAAACCCCGATTTTTTAAATATGGTAAAGTATGCAGTTGATAAAGGAATGTATACCGCCACTTCCACCAACGCACATTACCTCACTGATGAAAACGCAAGAAAAACAGTGGAGAGTGGATTGGACAGACTTATTATTTCTATCGATGGAACCACACAAGATGTATATCAGCAATACCGTGTTGGTGGCAAACTTGACAAAGTACTCGAAGGAACACGCAATATAATTAAGTGGAAAAAGGAATTAAAAAGTAAAAAGCCTTTTGTTTTTTTTCAGTTTTTGGTAGTAAAGCCAAACGAACATCAATTGGAAGATGTAAAACTACTGGCAAAACAAATAGGCGTTGATGAAGTACGCTTTAAAACGGCGCAGGTGTATGATTATGAAAACGACCCCAACCAATTAATCCCAAGTATAGGTAAGTATAGCCGTTATAAGAAGAGTAAAGACGGAAAAACCGTTATTAAAAATGCTTTGAACAATCATTGCTGGAGATTGTGGCATGCGCCTGTAATTACATGGGATGGTTTGGTGGTTCCCTGTTGTTTTGATAAAGATGCAGAGCATAGATTGGGAGATCTGAAAGGAAGATCCTTTCGCGATATCTGGAAGGATGGAACTTATCAGCAATTTCGCAAAGATGTTTTGAAAGGAAGAGCCAATATAGATATTTGTGCAAATTGCAGTGAAGGAACAAAGGTTTGGAGTGATTAATTTTATTCTATATTCCCAATATTCGATTTATGAGCCTTGATAAAGAAATATGGTCTTCTAAATTCCGCAACGAGTACCATAAAGCAATGGTAAATATTATCTATACCAATAACTGGATAATGGAACGGAATAAAGAAATTTTTGACCGTGGAGAAATTACTCCTCAACAATATAATATCCTACGAATTTTACGGGGAGCCAAAGAACCGCTGAGTACCCTGCAAATTCGGCAACGAATGCTGGATAAAATGAGTGATACCAGTCGAATTGTAGACAGGCTGCTTAAAAAAAATCTTGTAGAAAAATGTGTATGTCCCTCAGATAAGCGATTGGTCGATGTTACTATTACTACATCCGGATTGGCGATGCTGGAAGAGTTAGATAAGTGCAATGGTGAAATGGACAGTTTGCTAACGAATTTATCCAACGAGGAAGTTTGTTTGCTTAACAGTTATTTAGATAAGATCCGGAGCGAGAAATAAAATTTATAGAAATTTTTGAATGAATAGATAATGTATAAAGTAATCTTATTGTTTTCGGGCTTAATAATAAATTATATCGCTTTTGCACAGCCGAAGCCAGAATTCAGAGCTGTTTGGGTAGCAACAGTGGATAATATCGATTGGCCCTCCAAAGGAAACTATAATAGTGATAGCCAAAAATTGGAGTTTATTCAGTTGTTGGATATGCATCAGCGAAATGGAATGAATGCTGTTGTTGCTCAAATTCGGCCGGCAACAGACGCATTTTACCCATCACCGTATGAACCCTGGAGTGAATGGCTTACGGGTAAGCAAGGCTCGCCTCCGAATCCTTATTATGACCCCTTGCAATTTATGATCGATGAAACACATAAACGGGGAATGGAATTTCATGCCTGGTGCAATCCGTATCGGGCTATTTTTAATATTAGTAAATCTTCTATTGCCCCCACACATATCACCCGATTATATCCCGAATGGTTTTTATCGTATGGCGATAAAAAATATTTTGATCCCGGAAACAAAGAAGCGCAGCAATTTGTAGTAAATGTGATTCGTGATATTGTGAGCCGCTATGCTGTGGATGCTATTCATTTTGATGATTATTTTTATCCTTATCGTATTGCGGGGAAAGAGTTTCCCGACGACATAAGTTTTTCGAAATATAATAATGGATTAAATAAAGAAGACTGGCGCAGGAGTAATGTAGATTCAATTATAGTTTTCCTGAGTCGTGTTATTAAGGAAGAAAATAAATTTTGTCAGTTTGGTATTTCTCCTTTTGGAATATGGCGCAACCAGGATAAAGATCCGGAAGGCAGTGCCACGCAGGCTGGTCAAACCAATTACGACGATCTCTATGCTGATATATTATTATGGTTAAAAAATGGGTGGATAGATTATGTGGCTCCTCAAATCTACTTTGAGATTGGTCATCCAAGAGCTGCCTATGAAATCTTACTCAATTGGTGGAGCAATCATAGTTATGGAAAACATTGTTATATAGGACTGGGAATTTATAAAGCAAATACCAATGCAGCCTGGAAAGATAAAACACAACTCACCCGGCAAATTGAATCGTTGCGCAATACACCAAATATTCAGGGTATGATATTCTTTAGCAGTAAATCATTTAATAATAACCCTAATGGTTGGAGTGATAGTTTGCGACTTAATTATTTTAAAGAACGCGCATTAATTCCCGAAATGGAATGGCTGCCTAAAAAAGACATTCCTTCGCAAAAATAACATAAGAAGGAATTGGAAAATTTTTAAAGAGAGACTATTCATACGGCAATCATCTTTTCATTAATTTTGCCGAACTGCAAACCACAAACTATAAACTTTTATCATGCCTGGATACGAATTATGGGGCGCCGAAGAACGCAAAGAATTGCAAGATGTATTAGACAATGGAATTTTAATGCGTTATGGTTTTGATGGTCCACGCAAAGGTGTCTGGAAATCGAAAGAGCTGGAGAAGGAGATTTGCGAAACGTTTGGCTGTAAGTATGCACAATTGGTTAGTAGTGGCACAGCCGCACTTACAACGGCAATGAGTGCATTGGGAATTGGATATGGCGATGAAGTTATAATTCCATCCTTTACATTTGTGGCAAGCTTTGAAGCAGTGATCAGCGTAGGAGCAGTGCCTGTTATTGTAGATGTGGATGATACCTTAACACTAAACCCACAAGCGGTAAGCAAAGCAATCACTGCAAAAACAAAATGTATTATGCCCGTACACATGTGCGGTAGTATGGCCGATATGGATGCACTCCTTGAAATTTGCAGTGAACATAACCTTTTGTTATTGGAAGATGCGTGCCAGAGTATCGGAGGAACTTATAAAGGAAGAAAATTAGGAACAATTGGTAATGCGGGAACTTTCTCTTTCGATTTTGTAAAAACGATGACTTGTGGCGAGGGAGGAGTTGTAATGACTGACCAGGAAGAAATTTTTGAGAAAAGCGATGGGTACACCGACCATGGGCATGATCATAAAGGAATTGACCGGGGTGCAGACCAGCATCCGTTTGTTGGATATAATTTTCGTATTTCTGAATTACATGCAGCAGTTGGATTAGCACAAATCCGGAAGTTGAATCGAGTATTAGAAATTCAAAAAAGAAATAATACTCAATTAAAAAATATATTAGCACAGGTTCCTGAAATTTCCTTTCGTCGTATTCCGGATGCTGAAGGAGATAGTAAAACTTTTTTGAGTTGGTTTTTGCCTACCGAAGAAATTACCCGTGAAGTAATGGCTGAATTAAAACTACAAAATAGCGCAGCCGGTCATTTTTATTGGTATGATAATAACTGGCACTATATTAAAAAATGGGATCATTTAAAAAGTGGGATCACGCTTACTAATTTGAGTGAAGAACATAAGAATGCTGTAATGCATCATGCAAATAAAAATTTTAGCGCAAGTGATCAGGTAATGGGACGTTGTATTTCTACAGCAATTAGTTTGATTTGGACAGAAGAACAAATAAAGGAAAAGGGAGAACGAATAGTTGCTATTATTCAGAAAGTAGTAAAACAATTTGCCCTGGTACAGGTATAATAAACTTCTGCATCAATAAAATACCCGTTTGAATTCTCAGGCGGGTTTTTTATTGGCCAACGTACTTTAACTTGAAAATTTACGAACACTAAAGGAGAACAATTATTGGATAAAGATTTTATGCTTATACGTTAAAGAATGGTAAGTAGTATTATACTGGCTGATAACTGTATGTCGTTTATCAAACCAAAGTAATTCTGCAATAGTATTCTGTATATAAACGTGTAGTTTATAATATGAATAACTATTTATTCTTAAACCCTATGTATGAGCAACCCACTGTTCAGGCATATTAGTATTTACCTGACGGTTAATGAAAATAGCATTGACCAGTACTTCAATCAAAATGATCCGGCTCCCTCTTACAGGCGGCAGTTAAGTTTAGACTTTGAAGGTTACATTAATAATTATGTTATTACTGCTAAACGCTATACAACAATTCAGTATAAATTTATCTGCCACGACGAAGAGGATAAACAATATACTGAGCCATTGTTGCATGCAATCCGCCGGCATTTCTCCATTCGGAAAACATTAAAAGAAGCCGAATTTAAAAGATTCAAGAAAAGATCCTTTGTATTATTATTTGTAGCCCTTTCAATCGGAATAGTATGTCATTGGATCTTACCCAATATTTTACCAGAGGGAACGGGGCATGGCTTAATGTCGGCGGTTAAAAATAGCCTCGATGTACTAAGCTGGGTAACACTGTGGCGTCCCATTGATAAATTGGTTTTTCAATGGAATCCATTCCTGAAAGACATATCCCTTTTCGATAAGCTTACGAATGCAGAAATGATTGTAATTGATAACTCAAAAAAAATGGCTGTTGAAAATGCCGCCTAACTATGCGCCGCTCTTTTTTGATGATATTGTTTTTATGGATGGGCCCAATACTTCATGCGCAAAGTGAAGGAGGTATTGAGCAATATCATTATTTTGGTGGCAACGGAGCGAATTCTATCGTACCAGTAATTCATCTGCAATCTAAATTGGGATGGTATGGAGAGGCACGTTATAATTATGATGAAATAAATACCTTTTCACTTTTGGGCGGTAAAACTTTTTCCGGCTATAATAAATTGAAATGGTCGGTAACTCCATTACTTGGTATTTCTTTCGGAGAAATGAACGGTTATATCACTGGGGTTAATTTTTCAATTGAGAAAAATAAATGCTTTTTTAATACTCAATCCCAGTATATAATTGCTGCTACCAGTAACTATAATAATTATTTTTTTTCTTGGAGCGAATGGGGTTATCAACCACTCAAATGGTTGTATGGTGGTTTTACGATTCAATATACTATGCCTGTAAACGAAGCAGCATTGGTTGAACCCGGGCTTCTGTTAGGGATCGCCGTTCATAAACTGACTTTCCCTATCTATATATTTAACACGCTTAGCAATAACCGATTCCTGGTGTTAGGTGTAAATTGGGAATGGGCTAGATAAATTGCAGACGAATTGATTTAACTCTACTTGTAACCACTTATTCTATTCTAAGAATTACACTATCATTTGAATTTTAGCTGCTTTTAAATCAAATGTTTTATAAATGGTATCGTTTTTGAAATGAATCCAATTTCTTTAAATCCATATTTATGAAAAACAAATTGCTTTTTCTTGCCTTATCATTTTTATCTGTTCAAGGGAATGCTCAAATTGGAGTTGGTACAACTTCTCCAAATTCTTACCTTGATGTTCGCGGATCAATGGCTCTTCCGTTTCGTTCCTTTGCTTCTAATACTTCTGCAGCAATTACTGATAACACCTTAGTATTTACAGGAGTTTCAGCGGCAACACTAACCTTGCCCGATGCAGCATCTATTACAGGACGTTATTATTGGATAAAAAATGAGAGTTCGAATTCATCCACTTTAACTATTTCTACTACTTCTGCTCAAACCATTGATGGATTATCAACCTGGACATTAACACAACAACATAAATCGCTATACCTTTTTAGTAATGGAACCGGATGGTATATCGCCACAGAAAGTACGCCTGGTGCTGCAACCGGAAGTGCGTGGGCATATGGCGGTAATAGCGTTCCATCTCAGCAAAATTTTGGAACTACATCTAACTACTCTCTGCCCATACTTACTAATAACATTGAGCGTGTGCGCATTAGTAATTTGGGTAATGTGGGTATAGGCGCCAGCAGTTTCAATTCAACCAACCCGGAAAAATTATTAGTAGAAGCAGGTGTAACTTCTTCGTTTAATGTTATCAGTGGCAAGGGTTCAATCAATAGCTACTTACAGTTGAACATTCAAAATAACAATACCGGTAGTGCCGCAAGTTCTGATTTAGTGGCCACAGCCAATAATGGCGATGAAACGAATTATTTTGTGAACCTCGGCATTAACGGTGGCGGAAACACAAGTACCGGCGTGCTTGGTGGGGCGAATACGGGGTATTTATACAATACCGGAAATGATTTTGCTATTGGTAATGCAAGTGCCGGAAGATATCTATCTTTTTTCACGGGTGGCACCGCCTCCACCAATGAGCGCATGCGCATTACCGGTACAGGTGACGTGGGTATTGGAACCAGCATCCCAAATTATTTACTTCATATACATAAACCTTCTGCAGCGGGTACCTGGATGCAAATTACAAACAGCTCAACAGGCACGGGGGGATTTGATGGATTTTTTTATGGTGTTAGTGCAGGGGGCCAACCACAGATTTGGGGAGAAGGAGACCTGGCTGTTTATACTGGATCCGGTACAACCAATAATCTTACAATGACGATGAAGGCTGCCGGAAACGTGGGTATCGGCACAACAAGCTTCAATGCAACCAACCCTGAGAAGCTAATTGTAGATGCTGGTACTACTAGTTCGTATAATGTTATCAGTGGTAAAGGTTCTATTAACAACTACCTGCAGTTGAATATTCAAAATAATTCCACTGGTAATACTGCTAGTTCAGATGTGGTGGCAACTGCCGATAACGGAAACGAAACTGTGAATTTTATTGACATGGGCATCAACTCCAGTGGTTATAGTTCCACGGGAGTACTTTCAGGGGCAAATACAGCATACCTGTATTCAACCGGGAATGATTTTGCTTTTGGCAATGCCACCTCCGGAAGAAGCATTAATTTTTTTACGGGTGGCACCGCTTCGGCCAATGAAAGGATGCGTATCGATGGATCCGGAAATGTGGGGATAGGAACCACCAGTCCAGGAAAAAAATTGCATTTAAGTGGCGGCGATTTTAGAATTACAAATAATGGCATAACGGCTGATTTTTTAGTTGGAACCACATTTGCTGGAATTACAAATTCTGCAGGCATCGTTTATTATGAAGTTGCAGGCAGTGAAACTCACATGTTTGGTGGCGAGATTATTCCCGATCAGGATAATGGCAGGAGCTGCGGTAGTAGCGCACGGAGATGGTCGGCGGTATACGCAGCAAACGGAACGATTCAAACTTCAGACGCCCGTCTAAAGAAAAATATCCTTCCGCTGACTTATGGACTGAACGAAGTAATGCAGATGCAGCCCGTTAGCTATGATTGGAAAGACAATAGCGGAAGCCATAAGATCGGTTTGGTTGCGCAAGAAATAAAAAAAATTATTCCTGAGGTAGTAGTGGGTGATGAAGAAAAAGAAAATCTCGGAATGAACTATGCAGAAATAGTTCCGGTATTAATCAATGCCATTAAAGAGCTGAAGACGGAACTTACAGAGACAAAAAAGCAATTAGATGAATTAAAAAAGTTAGTGAATAAGCAATAAGCATCGTACCATATTTGAAATCCAGCATTATTATGAAAAAGCCAATCCTGTTTATCACCTGCCTTCTAGTGCAATATTCCATTTTAGTTGCCCAGGTTGGA
>JBJXDV010000135.1:0-6282 GCA_046153465.1 Chitinophagaceae bacterium | reverse complement strand
AACATTAGGGCGAACCTTATTAAGATTAATTGAACCAACTGCGGGCAAAATATTTTATAAGGGCATCGAGTTAACAGCTAAAAAATCGACCGACCTGAAACAATTACGCAGGAATATTCAACTGATTTTCCAGGACCCTTATTCTTCTTTAAATCCAAAGTTAACAATTGGAGAAGCTTTATCAGAACCTCTTAAAGTACACCAACTACTAACGAATGCTTCAGAAAGGCGCGACAAAGTAGTAGACCTGTTAGAAAAAGTAAATATGAAGGCCGAACATTTGAAACGTTACCCACATGAATTTAGTGGTGGCCAGCGACAACGAATTGTGATTGCCCGGGCATTGGCGCTTAGTCCGTCATTTTTGGTATGCGACGAATCGGTATCTGCGCTTGATGTTAGTGTGCAGGCGCAGGTGTTGAATCTCCTCAATGATTTAAAAAAAGAATTTGGCTTTACGATTATTTTTATTTCCCATGATCTTTCCGTTGTAAAATATATGAGCGACCGGATAATGGTTATGAACAAGGGAAAAATCGAGGAATTAGGGGAAGCTGAACAAGTTTATAACAGGCCGGTACAGCCTTATACAAAAAATTTGTTAGCCTCCATACCAGGAAAAACCAAACTGTTTTAAAGGATTCTTATCTAAGCCTGGCAAAATAATCCACAGTTTAGTACAACTAATGCACAGTTTAAAATCAAATTTCCTTTTTACCCTTTCGTATGTTACCTTTGCCCGCTTGAAAAAACACTTTACATGATGTCAAACCTGGTGCCGTAAGACCTGGTTTGAATCGGAACTCTTTACCGATTTACCTCGTCCCGCGCTGTTTGTATATCATGTGGCCCTAATTAAAATTTTAGCTTCATGAAGTTATCTCAGTTCCGTTTTGATTTACCCCTTAATCTTATTGCCCAGCAACCTACTAAAAGACGTGAAGATTCCCGATTGATGGTGGTACACCGCCACACCGGGCAGATCGACAATAAACACTTTAGGGATGTATTGGATTATTTTGACGACAAGGATGTATTTGTAGTAAACAATACCAAAGTATTTCCGGCGAGAATGTATGGCAGAAAAGAAAAGACAGGTGCCAAAATTGAAGTATTCTTACTTAGAGAATTAAATAAACCCAACAGGCTTTGGGATGTTATTGTTGATCCGGCCCGAAAAATACGCGTTGGTAACAAACTATATTTTGGGGAAACCGATGAATTGGTTGCTGAAGTAATTGATAACACCACCAGCCGTGGCCGAACCATTCGTTTTCTGTGGGATGGTACCGATGATGAGTTTCGGCAGATGCTGGAACTATTGGGAGAAACGCCCTTACCAAAATACATAAAACGAAAGCCTGAACCAGAGGACAAAGAAAGATATCAAACTGTTTATGCAAAACACGAAGGCGCTGTAGCAGCACCTACTGCGGGTTTACATTTCAGTATTGAGTTAATCAAAAGACTGGAAATAAAAGGTATTCGTTTTGCCGAAGCAACCTTGCATACGGGACTCGGAACGTTTCGGCCCATAGAAGTAGAAGATTTAAGTAAACATAAAATGGATGCCGAATATTATAGTATCGACGATACCGCCTGTGCAATTGTAAACAAGGCGATTAAAGGAGGGCACCGTATTTGTTCAGTTGGCACTACTACTATGCGGGCAATTGAAACTTCGTATACTGCTGAAAAATTATTAAAACCTTCTGCTGGCTGGACCAACACATTTATACACCCACCTTATAATTTTAATATTGCTGATTCTTTAATTACTAATTTTCATTTGCCCAAAACAAGTTTGCTAATTATGACTTGTGCATTCGCCGGCTACGACCTGGCGATGGAAGCTTATAAAAAAGCAATAAAAGATAAATATCGTTTCTTTAGTTATGGAGATGCGATGTTGGTGATCTGACAACTAAATTTCAGGGATTCATATTTATTCCCCGGTTTGATTAAAAATCTGCCGGGGTTTTTCATGCAGATTGGTTAGATTTATACAAACCAAAAAGAGTATGAAACAGGTTGTTCCTCTTAAATCTTCTTTAAAAAAAATGAATCCTTTCGCTAATGAATTTTGTATGCCTACCCTTATGGCGTCATTAAAAAAATATACAATTTTCTCTATGCTATTCTCATCAGGCTTAGTATTAAATAGCCAACAGGTGATCGATTTATACTCGAATGGGATTCCCAATTCCATTCAAGGACCGAATGAAGAATTTTCAGATACTACCGCGGATGGAATATTAATTGTTCATAACACCAGCCATCCAACTTTAACTATCTTTCTTCCTTCTGCATCCAGTGCAACTGGGGCGGCGGTAATTATTTGCCCGGGCGGCGGATATGGAATACTTGCAGCTGCACATGAAGGTTACGACGTAGCAAAGCGTTTTAATGAAATGGGTATTGCGGCTTTTGTTTTAAAGTACCGTATGCCAAATAGACGCACAATGACAAATCCTGAAATTGGGCCTTTGCAAGACGCGCAACGTGCCATACAACTCGTAAGATCCAAGTCAAAAGAATGGGGCATTTCAAAAAATAAAATTGGAATCATGGGTTTCTCGGCAGGTGGTCATCTTGCTGCGTCAGCCGGGACTCATTTTAATAAATCATATATTGATAACCGTTACAAAATAAGCCTCCGGCCAAATTTTATGATCCTTGTTTACCCGGTTATTAGTTTTCAAGATAGTATTGGTCATATGGGATCGAGAGAAAATTTATTAGGTAAAAATGCCGCGACTGAAAAAATTGCGTTTTATAGTAATGAGTTGCAGGTAACCGCTAAAACGCCGCCTGCGTTTTTGGTGCACGCAAAAGACGATCCTATTAAAGTAGAAAACAGCCTTGTGTTTGCGGAGGCACTTAAGAAAAACGCTGTTTCGCATGAAATTTACCTGTACGAAAAAGGAGGACATGGGTATGGAATGATTAACCCATCGAGTGAAGTTAAATGGATGGACCTTGTATATAAATGGATGCAAAAAATGAAAATCATAAAATAGCGCTTAATAAAAGTATGCAATAAAGAAAATTGTTGCTATTTCTCAAATATTCCATTTATAATCCGTTCATTCCAATCCTACCTAAAATAAAAAGCACAGACTTTTCAGCCTGTGCTCCTTTATACAAAGAGAATAAAATTATTGGTCGCTATTCTTCTTTCCGATATTTCCGGCAATTCCAATTCCAAACCAAAAATGGTGGTTCGTTGTTTCCGTAATAGGAAAACGATACTGAGCATTTACCAAAAGATAGGCTTCATTAAAAAGATTTACCTGCATTCCCATTCCAACAGGCAAGAAAGTTCCATAATAATTTTTATACTTCGAAGCTCCTAACCCGGCTTGCAAATATGGGTTTAGCAACGATTTATTTGAAATCAATTTTCCCCGAACGGAAAAATCCGCTTCCAACAACAAAAGATCGCGTCCGAATTGAGGTTTATTTTGAACGGGATAGTCTAAATAAGAAACAGCAAGACTAGAAGTAAAATCGAACTGACGTGTAATTCCTTTGATAAAAGTAAGTGCCAAACCTGGTGACATATCCTTAATTTTTCCAAATTCCTTATTCTTGATTACCGTACCAAGCGAATTGGCTCTGAGATTGGCGGCACTTTTAAAATCGTTAAAAAAGAATTGAATACCAAAGGTGGGTTTTTGAACCGCGTCATCATTTTGGCCAATGGCAATGACAGAGAAGAATACCATCGCAAAAAGGAAGCTTATTAGTTTCTTCATAAACCAGCTAGTTTTGTTGATTGGCAACAAAAATAGCGGGTACTAACCGAATGGTAAAAATTATTTATTTATTACAGCGTTTGGCCAGCCTCAGGTTTTTTGTTACCCAGGTATTCTACTTTAACCCGGGTAATTCCTTTTCCTAAATATGCAAGTTTACTGGCTGCCGAGCGGCTAAGATCGATTAAACGTTTATTTTTAGGATGCATTCTATCTGTAATTCTAACAACAACCGACCTTTTATTGCTGAGGTTTGTAACCTTTACCCAGCAATTGAGCGGCAGCCTATTACTGGCAGCAGTAAGTTTTTTTTGAGTGAAAATTTCTCCATTTGAAGCCTGCCTGCCTTCAAATTTATCATCGTAGAAACTGGCAATTCCATACTGTGGTTGAGAATGGGACTTGACCGTGTTGGAATCACGGTTTGTACTGCCCGCTTTTTGGGCAAAGGATACCAGGGTGATTAAGGTCATTGCCAGGAATGAAATCAAAAATCGTTTTTGCATAAAAGATAATTATTGGATCGATTTGTCTGCAAAATACTTCTGGCGAAGAATTTTATCTTCACCATAAATATCTTCGAAAAATTTTACTTTTCCATTAGATACCTCACAGGAAAAATAACGGATAAAGACTGGCAACCTGCTTCGGACGGGCAAATAATGCTTTTCCTTCCGCCGCAGCCATGCATTTAACGAATCGGACCCAATAAAATTGGCATTTTCTACAGGTTTCATACGGATGCTGTCAATATTGATAAGGTACTGGGCTAATTTATGCCATTCCTGCACCCGAACACATCCATGACTAAGGGATCGGTTAGCGTTTTTAAATAGATAACGTTGATTTGTATCATGAAGATAAACGCTATACTTATTATTAAAATTAAATTTCAATATTCCGAGCGCATTGGCGTCTCCGCTTCCCTGCACCACTTTATAAGGTATTCCCTTCGTATACCTGTTCCAATCAACCGTATACGGATCAATTTCATCTCCCGAATCGTTGATTAATGAATATCCGCGCCTTGAGAAATAACTCGCACTTTTTTTTGCGCCCGGTAAAACTTCTTTTACAACTATACTATTGGGTATGGTCCATTGAGGATAAGTAATCATATCGGTTATCCGGCTGGTTAATAGTGGGGTTCTTGTAGCTGGCTTTCCAACTACCACCCTTGAGCTAAAAATAACTGAATCACTTTCTATCAATTTCATTGAATAAGAAGGAATATTTACCCAAACATATCTATCAGGCATGGTATCGGGTAATAATTTATACCTATCGAGATTAATGGCAATTCGTTTAAATTTTTCCCAATCGGTATTGTTTAAACTATTTATTGTATTCTCATTAATCTTGCCGGTTACTTTTAATCCGTTCGATTTTTGATAATTACTTATTGCAGTTCGCCACGAAGCAGAATCGATCTTATCGGTAGATGATAAAACCAAATCGTCTTCGAAAAGTCTTTTTTGTATTTGTTTACCTAACGAAATTGAATCTTTATTTGGATAAATTATTTGAGTGTATCGTTTAAACTGCTGAATTGAATCAAGAAAAAATTTCAACCCGGTTTTTAACGAGTCATACGCACGGTGGCGAGGCTCCAGGTTTTGAAATACCTGAAGAAGATTTCCGGAAGATTTCAAATCAGAAAATAGTTTAGTATAAAAACTATCTACTAAAAGTGTATCGGTACGAAGCGTAACACTATCATATTTCAGCCGGCCTTGTTTAAGATGCTTTCCAACTAATAAAAAAGCATCTGTTAAAAGCAAATCAGCGCTCGACCAAAGAACATCATCTTTCATAGCTACCGAATCAATTTTCAACAATTGTTGAAAATTGTGAATTGATTTATTATGATAATCGGAGGGAAACAATCCATACACTTTACAGTTCTCGACAAAATTGATCAGCGAATCAGCCAAAGGAAGAAAACTTTCATCTTTACTCCAGAACGGGTGATATTGATTATCTATATAAACTTTATCTATGATGGAATCTAGTTTTAAAAGCAAGGTATCGTTGATCCGGCCATTGTTTTGAAAAGCGAATTGAAGCGCCTGCGCAATACGTTTTGCTTTCCGAATCTCAATTGCTTCTGGTTTTTCTACTTTCTTCCTTTCAGGTAAATCAGGGGAACTCTCCTCCTTACAAGCATACGAAAGACACAACACAAGGATAAAAAAATATTTAAGTAAAGGGGGCGTATGCCTTGTCATGATTAAGTGTTAGTTGGAAAGGTTGTATCTTGAAAGTGGTGATAAATTTCAAAAAAACCTGGCTGCAATGATATACAAAATACCGCATCAGTCCTATACTTTGAGCCTTCTTATGGCAATTTTTTTTCATTTTTCAATTTCCTATTCCCAACAAACGGTAATCAGTAAATATGGTACACCGGTTTTAAATAGTATAAGCGTCTATAGGGCTACAGTTAAAAAAGAACCTTTTAAAAAAATGGTTGAACTAAATCAAACGATTCCGGGAATCGTTTACGACCTGAGGTATGCCGGAT
>JBJXDV010000134.1:0-2566 GCA_046153465.1 Chitinophagaceae bacterium | reverse complement strand
TAAAAGACATAAATTATACGGGATGGATTGTTTGCGAAGATGAAGGTATAGCTGCCATGGAAGATCCCGATTATGTTACACTGCATGACGGTAAGTGGGTTAAAGAAACATTAATTAAGGGATTGAAATAATTATAGCGATGCCCATTTTACAAAGCAACGGTATCAACTTATATTATGAACAAAAAGGTTCGGGGCATCCATTATTACTGATAATGGGTATTACGGCCACCGGATCCGTTTGGGAAAAGCATATAGCTTACTGGCAAAATAATTTCAGTTGCATTACAGTAGATAACCGGGGAGTCGGGCTTTCTGATCAGCCAGAAGGACCCTATTCAACTGAACAGATGGCCGATGATTATGCAGGCTTATTGGATGCACTTCATTTATCTAAAGTACGGGTTGTAGGATGCTCTATGGGAAGTGCTATTGCCCAGCAACTAGCAATAAGACATCCTGAAAAAATTATTTCAATGGTTCTAATGTGCCCCTGGCCGAGAGGTGATAATAGGGCCAAGGCAATCTTTCAACATATAGTGAATTGCAAAATCAATTTTGCTCCTGAAGCATTTAGTTTGTTTATTCAGCTGCTGATTTATTCAAAATCATTTTGGGATGACGATACATCCTATGAAGCAATGGCAAACGATCGACAGAAATCAGCAACAGAAAAGCAGGTTCAGTCGGTGCAGGGCTTATCGGGCCAGGCAGCAGCGTGCATCAATCACGATGTACTGGAAATGCTTCCGCAAATTAACCAACCTGTGTTAGTAATCGGAGGAACAGACGATATCTTTACACCATTGTGGATGGCATCGGCAGTTGCCAGTGCTATACCCAAGGGAGAACTTTATATGTATAACGGTTGTGGACATGCGTTTCATTGGGAGCAACTTACAGATTTCAATGAAAGGGTAATGAATTGGTTACTGATTCATTAAAATGAATTGAAAAATTGAGTACCTGTCGTATTCGTCGTTAAGCAAATTTTACTCCAACACTTATACTTTGAAAGCAGCTGGGAAATGTTCTTTTACTACCTGCTGAGCCATTACCAAATTATCGATATGTAATCCTTGCTCAGCCGCTTTTTTACCAATCTCATACAATTCAAATCGGCTATCCGCATTGCTCATTTCAATTAAATCGGCCACTTGTTTCAATGAATATTCTTTGTTCATCAGTTTATTTAAGGTAGCTACTTCCAGCCAAAGATTATACCGTAGATAGGTAAGCAAATTCTTATTGTTCGAGTCGCTGCCGAAAAAATCATCTTTTAAATCACCTGTTTCTCCATCAATACTCCAACGCGTATCACATTTAGCCATCCATTGAAGTATGGCCTGATTTTGCCAACTGGCGTCCTGCATAAGCATATCAGGTATTTCCTTTGCCCAGTTCAATAAATTATTCTTTGAAACTTTTGCCGGTATCTTTTCCCATTTGCTCATTCCTGTACCCACGGAAACAAGAAGAATATTTTCCTCTCCCATTTTCCATTTAAAAGGAAACCCTTTTAGCGTGGCTACCATTAACAATTGAATGGAGGGATTATTCGCCATACTTACACCACCATCCACAAAAGCTGCTTCATGCATTCCTCCTCCTACTTCAATAACCTGTGGTAGAAAATAAGTAGGAGCTGCTGCACTGGCTCTTACAGCTTTCCAAAGTAATATATCTTTATTATTACCATCAGCGCTATCAAAGTATTTACCATTCGGATGATTAATAAGTGGCCAAACGCTATTGGTATCTGCCCGTTTTGCTACAATACACAAACCCGTTCTTATTCTTTTATCATTACCGAGCTTAATATCAACAAATACTTTTTTTAATTCCTCCTCCAGGGGTTTTCCATCATAACCAGCCTTAATAAAATCATCAATCTCAAAAATATTCCACCATTTATATTTTTTTGCAAATATCTTTCCCCCTAATTCAAAATACATTTCTTTTATTTCAGAGACTTTCATTCCAATTGCAAGGCAGGAAGCTATAATAGAACCAGTGCTTGTTCCCCCGATAAGGTCAAAATAATCGCAAAGTCGAAAATGCTCATCGTTATTGTGCTGTTCACGAAGAATGTCTTCAATCGCCTGCAAATAACCAAGAGTAAGCGCGCCACGTATACCACCACCGTCCAATGCAAGAATTCGTTTGGAACCCGTTGCCTCCAAATGTTGTTCAAAACTTTTCATAGTATTATTATTTAAAGGTTTAATTGAATCGTACACATTTCAGAAACGAATGACAGATACGGTGCTTTCTGTAAAAGGTTGCGGAATTGAAGACACTATGTTAGCGATATTATCCGAACAAAAAAATACTTCAAAGTGGTAATAGAAAGTTACAAATTACCGATCAAATACAATTTACTATTTTCTTAGAGCATCCTATAACTAGTGTTAAGTTAAATCTATTCTGACATAATAATTTTTATTACAGAGAGCTACAGAATTTTTTCACAAATTAAGATATCCTTTCTTCGTGAATGCTTGGGCATATTTTCTTCGAACTCTTAGTGGTTAAAAGATAAATACTACGAAAGCACGAAGTTATTT
>JBJXDV010000133.1:0-3353 GCA_046153465.1 Chitinophagaceae bacterium | reverse complement strand
ACTCATGCACTGGCAAGCTTTCTACGACTGACCATTTTAATCCAGCAACTTCAACCAAATCAATTCTTTTTTGAATTTCTTCCACTGTCCAAACATCCCCATTAGGAATATGGTGCAATGCGGTAACAACGCCAGTGCAGCCTGCTTGTCTGATATCTGATAAAGAAACTGGATCGTTGGGTCCATACCAGCGCATGGTTTGTTCCATTCTGTTTTTCACATTCCCATAAGAAGGGTAAAAATGATTTCCCATTATTTTAATTCAACTTTAATAATTTAATTAAATACAATCTCAACAAACATTTGCAAATTAAATGACCGACATTAAAATATTTTTTATGCCCTCATTCAATGAATACAATTTTTATACCCCACTATTAATAGTAAATCCGCCATCCACGCCAATATCCATACCTGTCACAAATTTTGACGCGTCACTTAATAACCAAACCAAGGCGCCTATTAATTCATCTGGCTTGCCAAATCTTTTGTAAGGTGTATTTCTAATAATCGCATTCCCTCGGTCTGTATAAGATCCATCTTCATTGGTTAGTAAAGTTTTATTTTGACTTGTAAGAAAAAAACCAGGCATGATGGAATTGATTCTTATTTTATCACCATAACGATTGGCCAATTCAATTGCAAACCATTTTGTATAAATATCAATGGCCGCCTTACCCATACTATAACCCAATACTTTTGTTATGGCACGCTTAGAACTCACCGACGAAATATTAACGATACTTCCATTACCAGTCTTTGCAATTTCAGGACCAAATACTTGAACAGGAATAATGGTACCCCATAAATTAAGCACCAAAGCATCTTTCATCCCATCAATATTCAAATTGAAAACATCTTCGGTTGGCTGTAAAACACCAGATGGAATATTTCCACCAGCACCATTCACCAAGCCATCTATTTTACCATATTTGCCTAAAATTTCATTTTTTGCTGAAACCAGTTGTGCTTCCTCTAATACATTCACAGAAATAAAATGTGCATCACCTCCATTTGCTTTCACTTCAGCTACTCTTTCATTTCCTTTCTCCACATTCTGACCCAAGATAATTGGAATACCTCCTTGGGTTGCAATCCCTTTTACAAATCCTGCACCTAATACACCAGTACCTCCAGTAACTACAATTACCTTTCCTGCTAAACTAAACATATCTGATTGTCCCATTTTTTATAATTTAATTTTAAAAAACATAATTAATTTTTACTTCATTTATATTTCGAATTTAAAAGATAAAATTATCTAATTAAAAAAGAGAACAAACAAGCAAATGATTTAATTAATTGTCTCTATATTGTTCAAATACAATAAGTTAAGTGCGGAGATCCATTCACTTAATGCAAGCACAAAAAGCCAACTAACTGATTTGAAAATTACTAAATTTTAGACAAATTTGGAATTATTCAATCGACAAAAAAATAAGAAACCGATAATATTTACGCAAACGATGTAGTAATTGTAGTAAATTGTCATTTAATTAGTTGGTAACAAAGCAAACAATAGCATAAAAGTCCATGGCAGCAGTCAATTTAAAGCAATTAGCAAAAATATTGAACCTTTCCATTTCAACGGTATCCAAGGCCTTGCGAGATAGCCATGAAATTGGGGATGCCACCAAATTACGCGTTTTGGCGAAAGCTAAGGAAATGGACTACACCCCTAATCCATTTGCGAGTGGATTAAGAAGAAATAAAAGTAAAACTATTGCCGTTGTGGTCCCAGAAGTGGCTAATAACTATTTTGCATTGGCCATTAATGGTATTGAGCGTATCGCTCAGGAAAATGACTATCATGTACTTATCTATTTGACACATGAAGATATTGAAAAGGAAAAAGGGATCATGAAGCATTTGGAAAATAAAAGAGTGGATGGCGTTTTGATGTCAGTGACGATGAATACCAACAATCAAACCCATTTATCTGATTTTCAACAAAAGGGCATCCCTATTGTATTCTTTGATCGGATTTGTCATGAAATTGAAACCGCTAAAGTTACGACCGATGATTATATTAGCGGCATCAATGCAACCAAACATCTAATTGAAAATGAATGTAAGGACATCGCCTTTCTATCATTAGGGGATGACATTTCAATTATGCAAAAAAGAAAAAGTGGGTATTTAGAGGAATTGCATAAAAATAATATGGAAGCCAAACCGGAACGAGTTGTAAGATGCGGTAATGATGATGAGATGAACTACGATCTTATAAAAAAACTTTTGAGTGGAAAAAATAAACCAGATGGTATTTTTGCATCCGTGGAAAAACTAGCCATCACCACCTATCAAGTTTGTAGAGAATTAAAAATCAATATACCTAAAGAGGTGAAAATAATTTGTTTTTCCAATCTTGAAACTGCTTCCTTATTAAGCCCTTCCCTTTCCACCATCACGCAACCTGCTTATAATATTGGTAAAACCGCAGCGGAGGTAATGTTCAAATACTTAGACAAAAACAAGACCTATATTCCGAATGAGAATATTGTTTTACAATCCACTTTACATATTAGGGAATCCTCCCAAAACATTGTTTAATATAAATTGCTCTTCACTCAAACATTTGGAACTTTAATTTGTTATTAAATCATGAATAAGATAATTATCGCTATAACGGGTGCAAGTGGTGCTATTTATGCTAAATGTTTGATGGATGCCCTTGTCCCACTAAATGACCAATACGAATCAGTGGGTATTGTGATGAGCGATAATGCAAAAATGGTATGGGAAACCGAATTAGATAATAAAGATTATACCAAATATCCTTTTACTTTTTATCAAAAAAAAGATTTCAATGCCACTTTTGCATCAGGATCAGCGCAATACAATATCATGTTTGTGGTCCCTTGTAGTATGGGTACACTAGGACGTATTGCTTCAGGCATTAGCGATGATTTAATTACGCGCGCGGCAGATGTGGTATTAAAAGAAAGAAGAAAACTCATTTTAGTAGCGCGCGAAACGCCTTATAATTTAATACATATTAAAAATATGGAAACCATCACTTTGGCGGGTGGTATTATTTGTCCTGCAACACCCAGCTTTTACAGCAAGCCGAAAACGATGGAAGAACTAGCCATGACGGTGGTCAATAGAATGTTAGATTTGGCAGGCATTGACCATAAAAGTTATCGTTGGGGCCATCCCCAATAAAAAAAGTCTTACCCAATGAAGGATAAGACTTTTTAGTGAATATATTTTATATTAATCTTCCGCAGCCATTCTTCCTTTGAAATAACCCACCGACTCTGCAATTCCTGGCAAAGGATCTGTCATATCTTTTTCATATTCGATACTACATACTCCAGTATATTTTACTTTACGAAGTGATTCAATGA
>JBJXDV010000132.1:0-10052 GCA_046153465.1 Chitinophagaceae bacterium | reverse complement strand
GTTTGCATATACTAAAAAAATCAAACCTATCAGGAAGAAAATACCGAGGGTAAGAACAGAATTTCGTTGTGAACCCGTGAGCTCTGTTATATAACCATACGAAAACATGCCAATAACAACAGCTATTTTTTCAGTAACATCGTAAAAACTAAAGAAAGAGGCAGTGTCTTTTGTTTCAGGCATTAACTTACTGTACGTACTTCTGCTAAGCGATTGAATACCTCCCATTACAAATCCAACACAGGCACCCAAAATATAAAACAATAGTATATCCTGTTTGGGCATCAGGTAACCCGCAATGCAAATCAGTATCCAGAAAAAAATGACAACCATTAATGCTTTAAAATTGCCAATCATTGATGAAAGTTTACTAATGAGAAAGGCACCTGGTATCGCAACCAGTTGAATAATTAATATTGCAATAATCAAATTTTCCGTTTTAATACCCAGTTCTCCTTTTCCATAAAGAGTTGCCGCAAGCATAATTGTTTGAACCCCCATATTGTAAAAGAAAAAGGATCCAAGAAAGCGTTTAATAACGGGCATCTTTTTCAATTGTTTCCATACTTTCCCCAACTCTTTATATCCATTTGAAATCAGGTTACTATTTGAAAGATTGCTACCTGCGGCTATTGGTTTCGGTAAGCGTGAAAGGGAGAAAAATCCAAAGCCCAGCCACCAGATACCTGCTAATAAAAAAGACAGTCGTGCAGGGAACGTTAAATCACTAAACCAATCTCCATTTAAAACAAATAGAAAGCAGATTAATTGTAAAATAACACTGCCAATATAGCCAAACGAAAATCCGCGGGCACTTACCCGGTCACGATCTTCAGGAGCTGCAATTTCTGGTAAAAAGGAATTACTAAAAACATAGCTGCTCCAAAAGCCAATGCAGGCAATAATCATACAGGTTATTCCCACCCATAAATGCTCTTTATAAAAAAAAAACATCGAACAACATGCGATACTACCCATGGTAAGAAAAAATGCCATAAATTTTTTCTTATTGCCTTTATAATCGGCGATTGAAGTTAATAGGGGTAATATCAGTGCTACCACCAGTAATGCAAACCCCAAGGTGTAATTATATAAAGAAGTATTTACAAATTCTCTTCCGGCGAAATTTACATAAGAAACCCCCAGGTCGTCTTTGCGATCTGTAGCAATCGATTCGTAATAGGTAGGGAAAATGGTGGCGGTAATTACTAAATTATATACTGAGTTGGCCCAATCAAACATTGCCCAGCCATTAATAACTTTTCTTGAAGCAGTTTGCATGGTGTAGAGTTAGTGGCGATGAAATTAAGGATTAATATATAAATTTGAGAACTTGAATCACATAAGCCCCAAAGTAATTAAACAACCTATTGAAAACATATATCAACGAGAACGATGTTAATGGGAATTACTCTTTTATAACTCCCTGCCAAATTAAAACCAATAGAAGGATACCCGCAACAATACGGTACCACCCAAATACACGGAAGCCGTTTTTTTGTAAAAAGCCTATGAAAAATTTGATGGCCAGCAACGCAACAACAAACGCAACAATATTACCAATGATAAAGGCCGTTGTATTTTGTGATGAAGAAAGAATTACCTCATAACCTTTTTGTTCAATTCCGGTCTTGTTCCAATCTTTCAAAAAAAGTGAATACCCTGTTGCTGCAGCCATGGTTGGTACTGCAAGAAAAAAAGAAAATTCAGCAGCAAGCCTTCGGGTCAATTTTTGAGTCATACCACCTATAATGGTAGACGCACTTCTGCTGATGCCAGGCAATGCAATAGCAATCACCTGGAATAATCCAATTACAAATGCTTTGGGATAATTAATTTGATGCTCCTCGTTAATGATTGGGTTTTTGAAAAATTTATCAATGAACAAGAGTATGATACCTCCCGCAATAAACATCCAGGCAATAAAAGAAGGGCTGCCTAATTTCTCTTCTATCAAATCATCAAATAATTTTCCAAATACCAAAGCCGGAACTACGGCTACCAAAAGTTTCAAATAAAATTGCCATTTGGTGAAATCGAAAAATTTTTTCCAATACAAAACCACTACCGCTAAAATGGCCCCAAGTTGAATAGCTACTTCAAATATTTTTGTGAACTGATCGTGTTGAATTCCAAATAATGAACTTGTGATTACCATATGACCCGTACTTGAAACAGGAAGAAATTCCGTTAATCCCTCTACTATTGCAATCGTAATGGCTTCTATAAGGTTCATTTTAGTTGTGTTAGTTACAAAAACGAAAAGTTGTTTATTAATATATAAGTACTGTAAATAAATAAAGCGATACAAAAATGCATCGCTTATAAAGTTCTATAATTTATTGAATCAACTATTTTTCGGTTTTCGGAAAATGGCGAACACCTCAATCCCTAAACCTAATAAAATTAATATAGGAGCAACGGTAATTCGCATGGTGCTGTATACTTCTTCTCTTTTAAATACATTAACATCTTCACTTTTACCTCCAGCCATTAAAAAGAAGCCAAGAGCCATTACAGCAATACCAATGATCATCCATTTGTAATTCTCTTTTCCAAAAAGACTGATCGTAGTAGGGGTAGCCGGTTTCTTATCTTTCATACTCTTCATTTAGAAATGCAATATAGGGAAAAAGTGAATAGTCAGGAGTCAGGAGGAAGAAGTCAGGAGTTAGGAGTCAGAAGTCAGAAGACAAGAGTCAGAAGTCAGGAGTCAGAAGTTAGGAGTCAGAAGTCAGGAGGCAGAAGACAGAACTATTGACATTTCACAATTAATACAATTCATCCAGTTTCATCTTTAAATACTTGATAATAGAACGGTGAGTACTTACCAATGTTATGGAGATGCCAATGAATAGAATTACCAGGCACAAAAGAATCAATGTTTTAGTATCTCTGATGGCTTTTAAATCGGGTATCCAGTTTTCGAGAGAAATAACAATGGCAACAATAGCACCAATAGCAATAAGCGCCGAAACGGCTCCATTAACGATAGCACGCAGGTTTAAAGGCCTCGCTATAAACCATCGCGTAGCGCCAACCATTTGCATGGTCTTTATTAAGAATCGATTGCTGAACATGGCCAGTCGGATCGTATTGTCTATAAGAATTACTGTTAATGCAAGTAATACCAGCGAAAGTATAACGAGGGCGAGTGAAACTTTTTGTAGTAAACTAAATTTTGCAACCACCTCTTTGGGATACTTCACTTGGTTTATAAAACTGAATTGCTTTAATTCTTCCGAAAAATTTACCATATTGGCTGAATCCGCAAATTCACTTTTAAAGTTTAATTCTACACTTCGGGGAAGCATCATATTATCAATAAACTCATTAAAATCTTCATTGCCCTGGTTCAACCATTCTTTTTTTGCTTCTTTTTCGTCAATATACTTAACGCTTTTAACAAACTTATGGGCCTGAACAAATGCCAATAGAGAATCCTTATCCTTTTCGGAAGTAGTTTGATTAATAAATATATCCATCTTAGCACTTTCCCTAAGTACCTGCTCTAACTTTCGGGAATTCAATATTACCCAACCCAGTACCCCAACAATAAACAATACAAGGGTAACTCCTAATATAGACATGAAATAGGAGGGTTTAGATCGTTTGGCGGAGAGTTTTCCGGTTTGCGACATTGAATGTTGTTTTTGATGGGTTAGTAAGAAATGTAAGCCGCAAAAATAGCGGATTTAAAGCTGTAAATTGTATTTTTGCCGCCCATCTAACGAATGCGGAAAACATATATTTTGGTATTGTGGAGAACAAGAATTTTTTAAGGCTTTCTTCACAAATAAAATCGGGAAGATCACGAGAATCATTTGTTGTACAACTATTACTTACCGACTTCCGGACTTTTTAATCAACGGGAACTATGGAGTATAAATTCAGAGATATTGAAAAGAAATGGCAGGATTGGTGGAATGTAAATCAGTCTTATAAGGTTTCAAATGATACATCGAAGCCAAAGTTTTATGTGCTGGATATGTTTCCTTATCCTAGCGGAGCCGGCCTTCATGTAGGTCATCCCTTGGGGTATATTGCTTCGGATATTTTTAGCCGCTTTAAAAGGTTAAAAGGATTTAATGTACTACATCCAATGGGTTACGACGCATTCGGATTGCCCGCCGAACAATATGCTATTGAACACGGCGTACACCCCGCAACATCTACTGATCAAAACATTATTAATTTCAGAAAACAGTTAGATAATATTGGTTTTTGTTTCGATTGGGACAGAGAAGTACGCACAAGCGACCCGGCTTATTATAAATGGACCCAATGGATTTTTTTACAACTCTTTCATAGTTTTTATAACCGCATCTCGAATAAAGCAGAACCGATTGAAAGGTTGATTAAAGAATTTGAGCAGTCTGGTAGTACTACCAACACATTACGGACATCCGTTCATCAGTTTACGGCTTCTGAATGGAATGAAATGGAGGAAGAAAAGCAACAACACATATTAATGGACCATCGCCTTGCCTATTGTGGGTTTGGTGAAGTTAACTGGTGCGAGGCGTTAGGAACCGTATTGGCAAATGATGAAGTAGTGAATGGCGTAAGTGAACGCGGTGGTCATCCGGTCATAAAAAAGAAACTTAGGCAATGGTATTTGCGCATCACTGAATATGCCGATCGTTTACTGGAAGGATTGGATCGTATAGAATTTAGTGATGCAATGAAAGAGATGCAGACGAATTGGATTGGCAAGAGTAGTGGGGCAGAGATTGATTTTGAAATTCGCCTCACCCCCAGCCCCTCTCCTCGCGGAGAGGGGAGTCCTGCCAAATCAAAGTCAGGGCATTATTTTAAAACAGCAGATACCAGTTATTGGAAGACATTAAAGGAATTCGGCCGGGAAAACAGGAAGAACCCTACAGTAGCAGAGGATAAGTTATGGCAGGAGATTAGAAATAATCGTTTAGGCATAAAGGTTCGGAGGCAACATGCTATTCAAGGATTCATTGTTGATTTTGCAATTTTAGAATTAAAATTAGTTATCGAAATAGATGGGGATTATCACAACGAGGAGGAACAGAAAAGGTATGACGATGCAAGGACAACTTACTTAAACCAGTTTGATTTTACTTTGATTCGGTTTTCCAATGAGGAAGTTCTAAAGTCAATAGAGGAAGTTATTAATAGCATAAAAGATAAAATAGAAACACAGAAGAATAACCAGCGCTTGAATACTAGATTTCCCATAGAGGAACGGTGGGATTCGGGTAATTCGGTGGCTGCTATACCCCTTCTCCGCGAGGAGAAGGGGTTAGGGGATGAGGCAGTTCTGCGCGTATATACCACTCGCCCCGATACAATTTTTGGTGTAGATTTTATGGTGATTGCACCCGAGCATGAATTGGTTGAACAAATTACTACACCTGCTCAAAAAATTGAGGTAGATGAATACATCGCTTTTGTAAAAAGCAGGAGCGAGCGGGAACGGATGGCTGAGAAAAAAATCAGTGGAGTATTCACCGGATCCTATGCATTGAACCCTTTTGATCAAAGAGCGATTCCTATCTGGATCAGTGAATATGTATTGATTGGTTATGGCACCGGTGCAATCATGGCAGTACCTTGCGGTGACGAGCGTGATCATAAATTTGCAAAGCATTATAGTATTCCGATCACTAATATCATTGGCAATTATTATAATGGGGAAGATGCCAACCCCACCAAAGACGCTGTATTGGAGAACAGCGGTTTTTTAAACGGAATGGTTATGCGCAATGCGATGGAAGTGGCGATTGATAAACTGGAAGCACTTGGCATAGGAACAAGAAAAGTAAACTATAAAATGCGTGATGCGGCATTTAGCCGTCAGCGCTATTGGGGCGAACCGTTTCCCATTGTTTGGTATAATGGTGTGGCGTACCCGCTGGAAGAGTCGGAGCTTCCATTGGAGCTACCAAAAGTAGATTCTTATTCCCCCGGACCAGAAGGTGAAGGCCCGCTGGCGAATTTTCCGGAATGGGTAAACGTTCCCTCACTCCCGGCCCCTCTCCGCGTGCAGGGAGCGTCAAAGGGTGAGGGCAAAAGAGAAACCAACACAATGCCCGGTTATGCCGGATCTTCCTGGTACTTTTTACGGTATATGGATCCACATAATGACCAGGCTTTCTGCGATAGAAAGATTAGCGACTATTGGGGACAGGTAGATTTATACATTGGAGGTACTGAGCATGCGGTGGGTCATTTGTTATACAGCCGTATGTGGACCAAGGCACTTTATGATCTCGGGCATATCGGACATGATGAACCGTATAAGAAATTGGTGAACCAGGGAATGATACAGGGAGTATCGCAAATGGCTTATGTAAGAAAAGGTGATTTCGAGGAAGGAGTTTCGATTGGAAAAAGTAACACAATAAATCTCGGCCCGAATTTTCCTTTTGCGTCAATTGATTATAATGAACCAATGCTTCAATTATTCTCTTCAGATTTTATTAATGATGGAAATAAGGAATTATATAAGCCGTTTAATATACCTATTGAATTTGTAGAATTAAATACATCTGATTTAACAAGGAATAAACTTAACGTTGAATTAGCTATAAAATCCTATCCGCAGCGCTTAAATGCCATTTACATCGTACCAGGAGCATTTTATTATAAAGAAAAATGGTGGGCCTGGAACGAAAAGCAGACTAAAATAGAGGTAATTAAAGGGATAAGTTTTTACACTTCTAGTGAGGTAGAAAAAATGTCTAAGTCAAAATATAATGTAATTAACCCCGATAGTCTAATTGATAAATACGGCGCCGATACTTTCCGCATGTACGAAATGTTTCTCGGCCCGGTTGAAATCAGTAAACCCTGGGATACTAAGGGCATTGAAGGTGTACATCGGTTCCTTAAAAAATTGTGGCGCTTATTTTATGATGAACTAAAAGGCAAGGTATGGACCGATGAAAAACCAACAGCCGCTGAATTAAAGGTATTGCATAGAACGATTAAGAAGATTGAAGAAGATACAGAACGTTTTAGTTTTAATACCGCTGTAAGTGCATTTATGATTTGTGTAAATGAACTGGCCGATTTGAAATGTCATAAAAAAGAAATTCTCCAGCCATTGTTGATATTACTTACTCCATATGCACCGCATATTGCAGAAGAACTCTGGAATTTGATGGGTAATAAAAGTTCCATTTTGAATGCTGCATTTCCAACATTCGAAGCCAGCTTTGTAACTGAGTCGTCTAAAGAATACCCTGTTTCAATTAATGGCAAATTGCGAACAACGATAGTTATTGGGTTAGATATTCAGCAGGGTGAAGTGGAAGAAATTGTGTTGAATAATGAGGTGGTGAGAAAATGGATGGAGGGAAAGACACCTAAAAAGGTCATTTTTGTAAAAGGGAAAATGGTGAACGTGGTTATCTAAACTGAAAGCCTGAGTATATGAAAATATTTTTTGTATGTTTTTTTATGATGACCTTATTTACTAAGGTGCATGCACAGGAAGAAGAAGTGTATAGAAATCCAAGTAAGGAAAGTCTTGCCTATCACGAGTACAGAACTACGGAATCTTCACCACCTTATGGTTTGTTAAAAATTAAGAAATTGATTGGTCAGTTAAAACTTAAGGAAGATAATGAAGGAGGAGGGCTATTGGCACTAAATCCTAAAACATATGCATTGCTATCCCTAAGAGAAAAGTTTACCTATCACCTCATCCATGGGGAAGCGTATAGTCAGATTTGTGATGCGTATCCTCCCACGCAGGATGAACATAAAAAAATATTTGGTTATTTACCAGATGTACTGGATGAATATAACTGGAGCGAGGGCCAGTTAAAGTTTTTAAGGCAAAACAGGGATTCGGTAATGGCTTTTATAAAGGAATGTGTTACTAAAAAGAATCATGTGGGTGTAAATTTTAAAAGAGCTATTGTGGAAATCAATGGTATTGAAATGATACCCTTTCTTATAAAAATATATAATAGTGAAAAAAAAGATGGTGACCTGCTTACGTTACTGAATCTTTTATTGCGTCGTAATAAAGACGCTGCATTTCTTGCTTCGGCCACTTATAAAAAACTTTATGGCGAAGAATACAGTTTTACTTCTTTTATACTGTTTAATAAAGCCAATGAAGCATTGATTATAAAACGGGCAACCGATTTCTATAATGCAAAAAGCAATTAATATAATTTCCCTCTTTTTTATTACTGCCTTCGCAACGCATTCAGCTTTTGCCCAACATTCAGACAACTACGTTTTAATACCCGCTGGCAACTATGTGGTTGGTAAAAAAAATCATAGCTTGAACCCGTTGAGAAAGGTGCGGGTAGATTCTTTTTACATAGCAACTACAGAAATTACTAATCGTCAATTCGAATTATTTATTGTTGGTACGAATTATAAAACAGATGCTGAACGATTAAAGAATGCAATGGTATTTGAACCAGGATTGAATGAGTTTGAATGGCTAAATGATACCACAGCCTATTGGAGATACCCGAATGGAATAAACCGGGGAGGAATTGAACATAAAATGGAACACCCGGTTACCTGTATTAGTTATAATGATATACTTGCTTATTGCCAGTGGGCCGAGGTAAGATTACCAACGCTGGATGAATGGGAAATAGCCAGCAGAGCAGGAGCTGCTACCGATTATTTTTTTGGAAAAACTGATGACCCGATTATATTGTATGCAAATACCTGGCGAGGAAAGAATCATCTAATAGCAGATAGTTCGGACGGGTATATGTATACGTCTGCTGTTGCCAGTTTTAAGCCCAATAGCTGGGGTTTGTTTGATATGTATGGTAATGTTTTTGAATTTTGTTCAGGAAAACTTCGAAACAATCAAAGCACGAATGTTGTGCATGCACGGGGTGGTTCCTGGTGGTGCAGTAAAAATGCCTGTCGCTTTTATAATTCTGTTGATATTGGTCGCGTTCATATTCACGCTTCATTCAGTAACCAGGGTTTTAGGGTGGTAAAAAAATAAGTTGCGATAAATTATTCTACCGATTGAACTTTTTGCTTTGTTTATTCATTTTACATGATATGCTTTTTCGATTCAACATTTACAGTTCACTGCTGTTGATTTTCTTTGTACATATCCTGGTCTATGCCGCCATGCTGTGGTATCGGGGTATTCGGAAAGAAAGTATAGCGGATAAATTACTGGGATCTTTCCTGGTAGTAGCGGCGTTATTTGTAATTCCGTGGATGACTGGATTTGCAGGATGGTATGATCCCAAATTTCCAATCTATCGGGAGATATTGTTTTATACGCCTTTTGTTCATGGATTATTTTTTGGGCCTCTTTTATATTTCTATGTAAAAAGTATTACCAATTTTCATTTTAAATTTTCAAGAAGGGATTGGTTTCATTTTATTCCGGCATTATTTTATTTATTGTGGACCATTATTGTACTAATTACCGATAAGCTAATTGTAGGCCGTTACTTTTTAATGAACGGAGAAAATGATCCTGACTTTGATAGTTGGTATCAATGGGTACAAAAATTGAGTATACTAACTTATCTGTTGTTGTCAATTAAGTATTACCGTCAGTACAAACGATATGCTTTTTTTGAATTGTCGTTTTCGGAAGCTGCCGGATTTGGTTGGCTACGAAATTTTTTAATCGCTTTTGGTGTTATTACTGCGCTTCCGGTAATTCAGGATATCCTTCAACTGTTTCCCTTTTTTGCCAACCTGGATTATATTGGCACCTGGTACTATTTTTTTTCGTTTGCGGTAGTAGTTTATTATATAGCAATAAATGGGTACAATGCTATAAGTATTCCGTTACGTCGCCTGATATTTGAACCCCGGTTATTATCTCAATACCGCGCGCCCGCTTTATTAAATGCACCTGGTGCAATCGAAGATATTAGTTTTGAGCAGATAGAATCGAACGAAGAAGATAAGTTTATTTCTCAATGGAAGGACAAAGTGAATGATTTTGTAAAGGCGCAAAAAATTTATGAAGAACCCGAACTTACACTTAGTGAGCTGGCCAAAAAACTATCTACCAATACTTCTTTATTGAGTCGGGTTGTTAACCAGGCATTTGGTCTCAG
>JBJXDV010000131.1:0-3143 GCA_046153465.1 Chitinophagaceae bacterium | reverse complement strand
ATTTTGCATGATGATCGGTTAATGCTTGTAGGTAATTATAAAAACGCCAAAGAAGCATTAAAGGGAATCAGTACACAAGCAGTAGAATTGGTTTTCCTTGATATCAATATGCCCGGGCTTACTGGTTTTCAATTTTTGAAATCAATGACCAACCCTCCTGCCGTGGTTTTTACAACAGCTTATCGCGAACATGCAATGGAAGGTTTTGATGCAAATGCTATTGATTACCTGCTAAAACCCATTGCCATCGAGCGTTTTCTCCTTTCCGTTAACAAAGCATGGAAATTTTTACGGCCGCAGATGCCAGGGCAAGCAGAAAGCATTCAGCCTTTTGCGGGTGAAAAGGCCACCGATGAATTCTTTTTTGTAAAAGCAGATGGAGGATTGGTTAAAATATTTTTTGAAGAAATTTTATTTATAGAAGCGCTTAAAGAATATGTGAAAATTGTAACAAAGGAAAAATTTGTGATTACTTATCATACAATTACCGGATTAGAAGAAAAATTACCGGCTGGAAAATTTTATCGAATTCATCGCTCCTTTATTGTGAATATAAAAGCTATTTCAAGTATAGATGGCTTTCTGGTTAAAGTAGAAAAACACGAGCTTCCTATAAGCCGTAATGAACGGGATGCCTTTGTAGAAATGGTGGCTAGCGGAAAAATTATATCTAAATAAGTTTTCATTGGTTGAAAATTTATGTCCGTTCGTTTAAAAGATTCTTCCCTTTTTTGAATCATTGAATACCTGCCTCCATTTGTTGAATTGGTTCCTCTCCATTTCACTGGCAGTGGTATTTTTAATATACCGAACTACTTATTGATCCTTATTTTAAAACAAATATCTTTTTTGGGCTGGTTACTGTAATGATTCGTAGCAATTGATATCGTTCTATTATTAAAACCATTCAATTTCATCAGCATGAAAAAGTCGTTTACTAATATTGGTTTATGTATTGTATGCCTCATTGTATTCCTTCTTTCCTGCAAAAAAGAAACAGCAGCCGTAAAAACAGTATTGCTTAACAAAGTATATCGTAACGGTCTTTTGGCAAATCAATATTTCTATGATGCACAAAAAGGACCTTATCGGATGAACCGATATTCTGTATCCCATGGGCAAAGCTCTTTTGTTGGTTACCAACTATACCTGTACAATAATAACGGGCAAGTAAGCGAAGTGGATTATTTTGACAAAGGCAACGAAATTCAACAGGTACTAACGCTTATCTATGGGGTAAACGGGGAACTCAAGCGGTTGAATGATGGGGATCAAAATGGTGACCTGTTGCAATATTATACATTTCAATACAATGCTGATGAAACGCTTTCGAAATTTGAAATAAAAAGCGGGGCAACAAATAAAATCTTATCTGAAGCTATTTATAGTTATTCGAATAGTAAGAAGCTGACAAAGCAAATTCGCAATTCTATTAAGAATGGGAATTTTGTATTGTTTGATAGTACAACTTACAGCACGGGTAAAACACTGCCTGCTAATTGGAACTATTTTGAAATGCTGCCAGTTATAGGGTTACTAACTTCCAACAGGCTATTTTTTGATATGACCCTGGAGAGTAGTTTTTCGTATAAGACGAGTGTGACTCCTGAAAAGAATACATATTCCTTTACAAATAAAGTTTATAACAGCGGAGGATATTTAATAAGCCAGCGGATTGGACTAAAGACAGAATATATTGGACCAATTGTTACGACCAATGATGAAATGAGTTATGAATACATAGAATTATAGTCCGTATCTCAATCGAATTGAAATGGGCAAATGGTAGTAGCGGGTTTAATAGTTCTAACAAAAAAAATATTTTTATGAAAATTGTTTTAACAGTATTCCTCTTTTTGATGGCATCCTTTTCTTGTAAAAAGGAACCTCAAATCGCCAGCGGCTCTACCTTTAGCCTTAATAAATTTGAGCAGAACATCAAAGACGTTTATCCACCCGGAGTTGTCGGTTATTCTTACGCAATTTCCTATCTGGATAAAGTAGAGCGTTTTGGAGCGGGCGGAGAAGCTCGTATTGCAGCAGATGGATTAAAACCCTATACCATTGAAACCAGGCAGGAGCTGTTTAGTGTTACAAAATTTGTTACGGCGATAGCCGTATGCAAAGTATTGGGCGATAAAGGCAAAACACTTAATGAGAAAGTAGTAGACTATTTACCATCTAACTGGAAAATACATGCGAGCTATAACGACCTCACCTTTGAACAACTTCTTTCACATAAAAGCGGGTTTAGTTTGGAAGAAAGGGACTTTGCTTCTCTGAAAATGATGATGACTATTCAGCAACTCGCTAATACATATAATTATAATAATGCGAATTACGCGTTGTGCCGTATTCTTTTGCCCTATATGTACTATGGAAAGGAGAATTATAAATTTGATGAATTGCAAGGGCTTACTGAAACGTCTACAGCTACTGATTACCGAACGATAATTCGTGAGAAAGTATTATTGCCTTCCGGTTTGAAATACTGGGATAAAGCTGATTTTAAAGACTGGAACCACCAGGGGTTATCGCTATTTCAATATACCCGTTACTATCTTAAAAGTAACCTGGCCATTACTTCCGGTACTAATTCGGATGATGTGTTAATAGCAGGGAGCCGTGGATTAACACTCACCAGCTATGAGGTAGCGCAAATACTAACGGCATTTGAAAAGAAGGAATTAATAAGCGAATTGTGGATGAATGAAATGAAGAATAAAAAATGTGGGTTTGATAGTTGGGTCAACGGAACACACGGACAATACTATTGGAAAAATGGAGGATGGACTACCAATACGGGAACAGGAGGCGAAACGATTATTATGGTTTTTACTAACGGGGTTCGTGTAAGTCTCAATAGTAACAGCAACCGTAAATTAAACGATTTATTTGTAGGCGATCCGGCTCTTATGGCGAAGGCTTATGATGACGCATGGTAACAAAATGAATATTGTAAAAAATAAATCTATAAAGTTTTTTTATGAAAAAAATAGTTATTGCTTTTATTGTGCTGTTTTCTTTTTCTGGATTAATTTAATCATAATACCTCAGGCGCTAAAGAAATTATTTTCATAAAGTTTTTATTTCTTAATTCTCTTGTTACTGGTCCAAAAATCCTTGTTCCAATAGGTTCTCCA
>JBJXDV010000130.1:0-14427 GCA_046153465.1 Chitinophagaceae bacterium | reverse complement strand
AAGCGTGCTTACCGGGTTTATCAATTCATCGGGGCTCAAGGTTCTTCCGCAGTTTTCACATTGGTCACCAAAAGCGCGATCGCTTCCGCAATTTGGGCAGGTGCCTTTTATAAACCGATCTGCTAAAAAAGTATTGGCTTCTTCATCAAAATATTGTTCGGTTTCTTTTATCTCTAATTCCCCTCTTTCATTGAGATAGGTAAAAAATTCCTGTGCTGTTTCATGATGAATAGGAGAGCTGGTACGGTGATAAATATCAAAAGAGATTTGGAGATCTTCAAAATCTTCTTTCATGGCTTTATGATACTTATCAATAATCGCCTGTGGTGTTGTGCCTTCTTTCTTTGCCTGTATCGGGATAGCAGTTCCATGCTCATCACTTCCACAAACAAATACTACATCTCTTTTTTGTGCGCGTAAATAACGTACATAAGTATCTGCTGGTATATAGGCCCCCGCCAAATGGCCAACATGTTTGAGGCCATTAGCGTAAGGTAATGCCGAAGTAATTAAATATCTTTTTGGAATAGTCATTGGATGCTCGAAAAAATAAATGAGCAGCAAAAATAACTAAAGTATCGATAAGATGGGATATCTAAAGACTTCCTTATTTATTTACTATTCCAAAATAGATTACTTCCTGCATTCTATTTATAAGGCTTTAAATTTTTTCTTGCTTCTGTTAATTTTTCATTTTGCTGAATCGATCGCACCTCTATCCAAAGTAAGAATTCGGTTCATATTTCATAAGAATTCAATTATGGTGAAAATGGCTGAGAAAGTTTACGTTTTGTTCTTACCTATTAAGAAAGAATTCCACTAAATTTATTTTATGAACCGTAAACGTTTCCTCGCTTCTACTGGCTCCCTGTTGGTAACATCTGCTTTACCGGCCCTTAGTAACTCTGTAATAACAGATGATGATGAAATGAACAGAATTACACCAGACTATTTAAAAAAAGGGGATATACTGGCCATTACTTCGCCCGCAGGATATGTTACTGAAGAGGCTATTAAGCCTGCTATTGCACAAATTGAAAGTTGGGGATTGAAAATCAAGTTGGGCAATTCAATCGGTAAACGTGATTTTTGTTTTGGCGGAACAGATACCGAACGAACCGCAGATTTTCAGCAATTGATAGATGATCCAACAATAAAAGCAATTTTATGCGCCCGGGGTGGGTATGGCTCAGTGCGTATTATCGATAAATTGAATTGGGATAAATTTAAACTGCACCCCAAATGGATTATTGGTTTTAGTGATGTTACGGTTATTCATGCTCATCTAAGCAGAAATATCGGAGTGGCCTCTATTCACTCAAAAATGTGCAATAGTTTTCCGGATGATTGGAGCAAAGCTGAACCGATACAAGTAGAAACGATTCTTTCTATAAAAAATGCCTTGATGGGTGAAAAGATGAATTATTCGATTATCCCCAACGATAATAATAGAAAAGGATCTGCCTCTGGATTATTAGTAGGGGGTAATTTAAAAACGCTGGAATCCCTGGCAGGAAGTAAGTCGGATATTATTACCGCCGGTAAAATATTATTTGTTGAAGATACCGGCGAGTATCTGTATAGTATAGACAGAATGTTCTGGAACCTTAAACGTACCGGTAAATTGGATCAATTAGCAGGCCTTGTTATTGGTGGTTTCAAAATAAAACCGGACGACCCCGGCGAAGAATTTGGAAGGAGTTTATATGATATTGTACTTGAAAAAGTAAAACGTTTTACATATCCAGTTTGTTTTGATTTCCCGGTTGGACATCAAAAGAATAATTTTGCTTTAAAGTGTAATGTTCTACATAAATTGATTATTGAACAGCAACTGGTAGAACTAAAAGAAATTCGTCAATAAAAATTAAGTAAGTGTACTACTTTATTTAAAACAGCATATGATTAAAATACCGCCCTACCTCAAACCTGGTGATACGATTGGAATAACCTGCCCCGCTGGTTATATGAGCTACGAAAAAGCAGCAACCTGTATCAGTACCTTACAGCATTGGGGATATAAAGTAAAAGTTGGAAAAATGCTGGGCAGTGAATCGGCTACTTATTTCTCTGGATCCGATGAGGAGCGCCTTGCGGAATTTCAGCGATTTCTTTATGACGATGATGTGAAAGCCATACTGTGCGCTCGCGGTGGATATGGTACTTCACGAATCATTGATCGAATCAATTTCAAAAAATTTAAAAAGAAGCCAAAATGGATTATTGGGTACAGCGATATAACGGTATTGCATAGTCATATTTATGTTATGTATAAAACGGCTTCCCTTCATGCTCCTATGGCAGGTGCTTTTAATGAAGGAGTTCAACCCAATGAAGCTGGCGATAAAATATTGGAAGACCAATTTATCAGATCCTTAAAAAACACCCTGGAAGGAAAAAAGCAAAAATATTCCATCCCCGCACATGAGTTTAATAAAAAGGGAGAAGCTGTGGGAGAATTGGTTGGTGGAAATTTATCATTGCTTGCTCATTTAACCGGAACGGTATCCGATATAAAAACAAAAGGACGTATTTTGTTTATAGAAGATATTGGCGAGCAATTGTACAGCATTGACCGAATGATCCTTCAAATAAAGCGAAGCGGTAAACTAGATAAATTAGCAGGATTGATCGTTGGAGGATTTAGCGATCTAAAAGATACCGAACGCCCTTTTGGCAAAACAGCCTATGCACTTATCCGTGATGCGGTAAAAGAGTTCGACTATCCTGTGTGTTTCGGCTTTCCGGTAAGCCATGGAAAGGATAACTATGCATTAAAAATTGGAGCAGGGTATAAATTGAAAATAGGAAAAAGTAAAGTTGTATTGGAAGAATGATCAGATTGTATTTAGCTACTCAACAACTATTTGAAAAGATTAAGCAATAGAGAGCCATTCGGGCTGTTAATTTTTTTGTTGCAAAGCGACTAACCTATAGCCACATAAAAAATCCCGCTATTTAATTAAGCGGGATTTATATTATTTTGACGTCAGATTATTAAGAAAGCACCATCGATTCTTTACTATGTTGTTTAGGCATTGCCTGCTCCGGGTTCACGCCCAGCCCCTGTGCAATTGCCATACCTAGCCCTATATCGGCCCTAAAAAAATGACAAAGCTGACGGTTAATGATATCCGATTTTTTCGGTCCGTCAATTCCTTTCATGGCGCCTACGACATTACTCACCAGGTTTTTCTTATCACTATCAGATAATACCTCCCGCCAAAATATTCCTGGCTGTGTGAAATGATCATTCTCGCCTTCCGCATTTCGGTTGTACCAGTCCGCTACTACTGTTCCTAAATCCCATGCCGGTTGTTTGGATGTTTCATCGGGTTTAATAGAATCAAAACTATTCGGAAAATAATTAGGATTACTTCCGCCATTCTCATCAACTCTCATTTGCCCGTCTCTTTCATAATTATTCACGGCATATGGGCAGCGGTTTACAGGAATTTGCTCATAATTACCTCCGAGACGATGACGATGGGCATCAGGATAACTTAATAATCGACCTTGCAACATCTTATCGGGCGAATAACCGATTCCTTCCGGAACATGAGCAGGTGCAAATGCAGATTGCTCAACGGTAGCAAAATAATTCTTCGGGTTTTCATTGAGTTCCATTACTCCTACATCAATTAATGGAAAATCTTTATGGCTCCAAACCTTTGTGAGATCAAAAGGGTTCCATTTGTAAGTTTTTGCCTGTTCTTCAGTCATTATTTGCACTTTCAGGTTCCATTTGGGAAAATCGCCTTTGTCAATTGCGTGCACCAAATCGCGTTGTGAAAAATCCATGTCTTGCGATTTCATTTTGGCGGCTTCATCGTTTGTGAAATTGTTGATGCCCTGGCCGCACTTAAAATGAAACTTTACCCAAAAACGCTCATTTCTATCGTTGATAAAACTAAATGTGTGGCTGCCGTATCCATTCATAAATCGATATCCTTTTGGCGTACCGCGATCGCTGAATAAAAACATTACCTGGTGCAGGCTTTCTGGGTTAAGGCTCCAGTAATCCCACATCATGGTTGGGCTTTTGCAATTGGTATAAGGATCTCTTTTTTGCGTGTGAATAAAATCACCAAACTTTTTAGGGTCCTTAATAAAAAAGATCGGTGTGTTGTTGCCTACCAAATCCCAGTTACCATCTTCGGTGTAAAATTTCACTGCAAAGCCACGGGGATCACGTTCACTGTCTGCACTCCCTTTTTCACCACCTACTGTAGAGAAGCGGGCAAACACTTTTGTTTTTTTCCCAATGGTATTAAAAACTTTTGCACGGGTATATTTACTGATATCATTTGTAACCGTAAAGGTCCCAAATGCTCCACTACCTTTTGCATGTACAACTCTTTCGGGTATGCGCTCTCGGTTAAAATGCGCCATTTTCTCGTGCAATATAAAATCCTGTAGTAATAATGGACCTCTTGCACCCGCACTTTGGGTATTCTCATTCTCATAATAGGGAATTCCCGAAGCGGTTGTTAACTTCTTGTTTTCGCTCATAAATTATTTTTTAAGGTGTGAACTGTACGTTGATAAAGTTCTGATTTATTACCGTATCGACCAAATTGATTAATTTTATATAGTTATCAATAAAAACTATATAATGACTTTTACACAATTAGAATACATTATAGCGATCGACACCTGGCGTCATTTTGCCACTGCAGCATCAAAATGCTTTGTAACGCAACCGACGTTAAGCATGCAAGTGAAAAAATTGGAAGTGGAATTGGGTGTAAAACTATTTGATCGTAGTAAACAACCCGTGATTGCAACCGATGCCGGCGCAGCGATTATTGATCAGGCTAGGAAGATAATCGGAGAGAAAAATGTTATCAATGAAATTATTCAACAAAAAAAAGGAGTATTAACGGGAGAGTTGCGTATTGGAATCATTCCTACGCTGGCACCTTATTTACTACCATTGTTTGTCCAAAGTTTTAATAAAAAATATCCAAGTATAAAATTGATTGTAAAAGAACTGATGACCGAGTTCATTATATCTCAATTGAGGGAAGGAAGGATAGACATGGGTATATTGGTTACACCATTGCAGGAAAAAGGGATAAAAGAGCATGTTTTATTTTACGAAGAACTGCTGGTATATGTTTCTAAGAAAAATGCTGCGTATAGAAAGCAGTATGTTTTGGCACAGGATATTGACCCAAACAAATTGTGGTTGATGGAAGAGGGTCATTGTTTTCGATCGCAGATTGTGAACCTTTGCGAATTGCGTAAAGCCAGTGAAACGGGCAGCCACTTTGACTATGAGGCAGGAAGTATTGAAACCTTGCGAAGAATGGTTGAGTTAAACGATGGCATTACTATTTTGCCCGAATTAACAACGCTCGATCTATCGGCAAAACAAATGCAGTTAATTCGACAATTTAAAAAACCTGCTCCGATGCGCGAAGTAAGTGTGGTGGTTCATAGAGATTTTGTGAAGAAGCGACTGGTAGAGGCTTTGAAAGAAGAGATTATTGCAGCAGTACCGGAAAAAATTAAGAGGAATAGAAATGAATATGTGGTAAGTATATAGGCTTTTATAATGCATTAAATGAATATTAAACAATTTCTTCCAATGGAAGGAGCTATGGTTTACCTCCCTAATAAATTGTTTGTACACTAATCTCCTCTTTCTAATTGAAAAAAATCTCCTACGTTTTTTCCAAATAGCTTTGCCATTTTTAAAGCAAGAAGGGTAGAAGGCACGTACTTATTGCTTTCAATGGCATTAATTGTTTGCCGCGATACACCAATTTTTTCGGCTAGCTCCTGCTGAGTGATATTTTGAATAGCACGTTCTACTTTAATTGTATTTTTCATAAATCATTTTTAACTCTCAGTTCTCTTATTTCTAAACAGAACAATATGAAATCGGATAATAAATATTATCAGAACAGTAAGCATATTGTACATCATTACATCAATATAGTCAAATCCATGTACTAACCAGGTAGCTACTAACAGCAAGCCATAATTGATCAACACCGACCATTGCCAGGATTGCAAACGGGTATGATGTATAAATTCATCTTCTTGTTTCAACCGGGCAAAAGCAATAAATAATAATCCCACGATCAACCCTGTCAACGCAAGTTCATCTGTTAAATTAATCTGTTCATCCAGGTTAATGTTTTTACCATTCACGAACGAATGCGATCGGGTAAGGGTTAAAAAATTAAACGTAAAATCGCGAAAGCGAAACAACAATCCGAGTACTAACGATGGAATAAGCAGGATAATCCCAATGACTTTAAATTGGCTGGGTAATAGAAGTGTAGATTTCATTGTAATGTAAATTTTACTAAAAGTAAAGTAAACTTTACATATAGACAAGTTTTTATTACATTTTAACAAGTCTTCATTTTTATCACATTTTAACAAGTCTTCAATAGTAGATTAGGTAAGAATGATTGGTAAACTAAGGTAGATCGCAAAGCTTTTCATTTTAGTAAGATAGAATCCAGCTTTTCCAAAACCGCTGGAAAAGTGTATAGATCGTTATGGCTTCCACCTTCAATAGTAATAAATTGATCTCGTTCTTTTAAGTAGGGTTTTAATCTCGAAGCATTACTATAGGAAATTATCCAATCAGACGTTCCATGAAATATAGTAACCGGAGCATCTACTTTTTGGAGGTATTGCCAGGTAGGAATTTTAAAACGCATCAGCCGGTTTAGTGGATAGATATTCAGCCAATCACTTACTACTGAATGAAAATCAAAATAGGGTGTTTCAAGAATTAATTGCTTACAGTCTCGGATCGATGCCAATTCTGTAGCAATACCTGTACCGAATGATTTACCATAAATAATGATACTGTCGGTGGCAAATCGGGTGCGGGCAAACTTATATAACGCCAGCGCCCAGTTGTACAATATTTTTTCTTCAAAATTTCCGGTACTTTTTCCAAACCCGGGATAATCGATCATCCAAACTTCATAGCCATGGTTTGTAAACCGGGGCGCATACGGCGCGTAGCGAGCAATATTTTTTTCATTGCCATGGAAATACAATACAACTCCTTTGCAATAGCTTTCGGTTGATGGAAACTGGATGATATTAATAACGGATTGGTTTGTGTAAGGAATATTAACTTCCTTGTATTTGGACGGGAATGAGTATTTATAATTGACAGGTAATGGTTCGGGATGAAATAGTATTTTATCCTGGAGGTAGTAAAAAGAAATGCCAACAATGGAATAAACCAATGCAATTATTTTAATCCATCGAAAAATCAGGTTGCGATTCATGTCAGTATTTCAAAATATCTCTGATAAAATTATGATATTCGGAAAAAGAAGGAAGGTTATTATGCCGTCCACCAGGAATTCGAATACGCGTAATTTTTTTTGAATTTAATTGTTGAAGTTGCTCACTATGTCTCAATGGAATCAACCGATCCTTCGTTCCATGAAGAATATAGGTATGGCATTTTACAAGTTTAATCCAGCGGTCGGTGCGTAAATGGAACCTTAGTACAAAGCGAATGGGTAAGATAGGCAAAAAACGTTCGGCCACTTTCAAAAAACTATAATACGGCGCATCGAGTATAAGATAGCGTGGGTTATTATCGGAGGCAAGCTTTGTAGCAAACCCGCTTCCCATACTTCTTCCATAAACAATCAGGTGATTTTCAGGATAATTTTTGGAAAGAAATTCATATACAAACTGAATATCTGATATCATTTTCTTTTCTGTTCGTTTGCCAGTGCTTTTTCCAAATCCACGGTAGTCGATTAATACTACATCATAATCATATCTATAAAAATCACGGGCATATTTGGCCCAGCCTTTAATACTTCTTGTATTACCATGAAAATATAAAATCAAACCTTTTGGTTGATCTCTGTAAAAATGCAGTCCATTAATTCGTACGCCGGGTTCAATATCAAAAAAAAGTTCTTTGAAAGGTGCATCATATTTAAACTCAAAATCTTGGTGTAGCTTCTCTGGTTTAAAAATAAATTTTTCCTGGATAAAATAAGCTGCAATGGTTAAAGCAGCAATCCCTCCAAGGATAAACCAGATTAGATTGGGCAAGGAAGCAGTTTTTAGTGAGTAGATGAAGATAGCTAAAAGATAGATGATCTTATTGATTAGATCCGAAGCGGGCTTATTTAATGTTCTTTAAAAGAAATATGGAATCAATGCATCAATAAAGGGATTGTTCAGCTACCAGGCTTAATCAATTATATCGTTTCCATTATTGAGCATTTAGAACCCCGTTTCTTCTGTTTCCTCAAAAATTCGCTTCAACTTCATATCTGGAACGGGCGACACAATCAAAGGAAATTTTTCGATGGTTACATTAGCAGTATCAAGGCCAAAACCTCTTTCTTCGCTAAGGCTCCATTCTTTGATACTGAAGTATAGCTTCATAATAATCCGTTCTAAGAAAGGCAATTCATTATCCTGGCTTAGATATTTTTCCATTACAATAAACTGAAAATCGCCTACTACATTATTGCGCTCAAGGCTTTCATAACGGCTACTAATGTTCACTTCTTTGTTTTCGACAAGATCGGCAACCACTTTACGAAACATAAGGTTGATTTTTGGCTCCATACGGAAACCAAGGCGGAATTCAACTCTTATAATATCGTTGGGTATAATATGCGTTACGGAATAGTTGCAGGTGTAGGGATCATCCATTGTATCAACATGCACGAACCAATAAATATCTGCGCGTTTGGGTTTCTTATTAAGAATTGAATAAATGATCTTGTGTTCAATTTCCTTAGGGTTATTGGCACTGGTAAGATACACGAGGTGCGTAGCATGTTTTACGATGGACCTGTCATTACTAAGCTCTTGTATTTGTGGAATATAATTTTCCAATCGAACAAACTCGACATAACGGTTTTTAATTTTTCGGCTGCGGAACCATATATACATTACTGCAAATAAACCGCCTCCAACAATTAAGGTTACATAACCTCCGTGAGGAAATTTATCAAGGTTGGCGAACAGGAAAGAAAATTCAATAGCGAAATAAACAAGCAGGTACAGGTAAATCCAAATTGAAAATACTCTTTTGGATATAAGGTAGTTTGCAAAAAGAATGGTAGTGGCAATCATGCACATGGTAATTGCCAACCCATAAGCTGCTTCCATGTTGGCAGAAGATTTAAAATAAAGAGTGATACCTGCACAACCTAGAAATAATAAGATATTAATTCCAGGAATAAAAACCTGTCCTCTTTCTTCTGTAGGAAAATTCAGTTTAAGTTTGGGCCATAGGTTTAGTCGCATAGCCTCACTCACCAGTGTAAATGATCCGCTTATTAACGCCTGGCTGGCAATAATAGCCGCCATAGTAGCTATAATAATTCCCACATATAGGAACCAGCCTTGCGGCATAATACTGAAGAAAGTACTTTTTAATTCAAGTGCTTGAGGAAATTTTGCGAGGAATGATTCTTTTTTTAACAAGTCTTCATTTGCAAAGAGTTTGCCTTTTTGGGTAAGTAGCCAGGCGCCCTGTCCGAGGTAATTAAGAATTAAACAGGTTTTTACAAAGATCCAGGAATAGCGAATATTAGATCTTCCGCAATGACCCAAATCGCTATACAATGCTTCCGCACCGGTGGTACAAAGAAATACCGCTCCCAAAATCCAGAATCCTTTGGGATAGTTTCTGAGTAGTTCAATTCCATAATGAGGGGAAAACGCTTTGAAAACTGTCATATCATCTGAGATATGTAGAATTCCTAAAAAGGCCAACATCAAAAACCATATCAGCATTAAAGGGCCAAACAATTTGCCAATGGACGCCGTACCAAATTGTTGCATAAAAAACAACATTGCTAATATGCCTAATACAATATATACTATAGTAGTTTGGGGTATATCATGAAAAGCAGGAATTTGTTTTAAGCCCTCTATCGCCGATGTAACCGAAATGGGAGGTGTAATCATACCATCTGCCAGCAAAGCAGCACCTCCAATCATTGCAGGAATCACGAGCCATTTTCTCTGCCGCCTGACAAGAGCATATAAAGAAAAAATTCCCCCTTCTCCCCTGTTATCTGCCTTTAGGGTAAGTATTACATACTTTATAGTAGTCTGTAGTGTTAATGTCCAGATTATGCAGGATAAACTTCCAAGAATTAACGGTTCTTGAATTTCTTTTCCGTTAATGATTGCGTTGAAAACATAAAGAGGAGAAGTGCCGATATCCCCGAAAATAATTCCTAAAGCAATGAGTAAGCTGGCAGTGCTAACTTTATTAATATGTTTACTCACGTTCTGTATTCTTAAAAAGCGTTATCATAGACTTGATAGCAAATAATCACCGAAGATTAATCAGTGATCAACAAAGGTATAGGTAAAAAAACTAAATTTTATTCGATTTATTATAGACAATATGTAATAAAGTATAATTTATCATCGGCAAATGGGCAGTTTAATCATCATTCAAAACGTAAATTTTTATGGAAAGTTTGGGAAGCCGTTCTACAAAGCGTAATTTGGCATACAAGATGCTTGCTATAACAACTATAATGGCTAACAAACGTTTTATAAAAATTTCAGGGTTGCTTTTTTTATTACTGATTATTTTATCGGTTAAAATCAGTGCCCAGAAAATTACGTACACAGAACCCGAGAGAGATGATACACGTCGCACCAATTTTGAAATTATTGGAAAGGTTGGCGCGAATTACCTGATTTTTAAAAATAATCGAAGTAATAATGATATCAGTGTGTATGATAACAATATGAAATTGTTGGATCGGGTAAAACAAACTGATTTGGACGACCGGTGGATCAACGTAGATTTTGTGGCCTACCCGGATTTTACGTGGATGGTATACCAATACCAGCGGAAAAGTATTGTGTATTGCATGGCAGTAAAGATTGACCCAAACGGAAAGCGTATTACTGAACCTGTGGAGCTGGATACAACCCGTATTGGTTGGGCAGCCGATAATAAAATTTATACCACACTCTTCAGCGATGATAAAAGTAAAATTTTGGTTTTTAAAGTGAATAGTAAAAACCAGGATAATTTTGTTTTTACAACACTACTTTTCAATAGTAAATTAGAGCTTCAGTATAAACACCGCATGAATATGGCTATGCGTGAGCGAAATGATGATTTCACTGATTTTTTTGTAGATAATGATGGCGATTTTGTTTTCGGAAAATACATTCGTAAAGGTTACGGTGAATCGATCTCGGATGTATATATGGTTACTAAGAAAAATAATGAGGAGTCTTTTTCGATTCGTGATATTAAAGCTGGTGACCGGATGCTGGATGAAATAAAATTGAAAGTTGACAATAACAACAAACGTTATATTTTTTCTGCTTTGTATTATAGACAACGTCGAGGTAATGTTGAAGGTCTTTATACGGTAATTTGGGATAAGATTCAGGATAGTATTTCCCGGAAATCAATTCTCCCTTTTGATGAAGAGATTCGTAAATTGGCAAAGGGCCCCGATGCAAATCTTAAGATGGCTTTTGATGATTATTTTATTACGAATGTGATAACAAGAAAAGACGGTGGTTATTTATTGATCAGTGAATCGATGTATTCAAGCTCCAGGGGAAATAATTTTAACCGGTGGGATTATCGGTACAATACAAGCCCCTGGTCATCACCCATCGATAATTATTACTGGTCGCCCTATTCCTCGTATTATTATAGCCCTTGGTCCAATTCTTCTAATAGGTTTGGTGGATCATCTCAAAATACCAGATACCATTCTGAAAATATAATGGTAATTTCTTTTGATAAGGATGGTAATTTAGAATGGCAAAACGGAATACCAAAGGTTCAGTACGATGACGATAATGATGGTCTTATTTCTCATCAGGTGCTCATTGCCGGGGGCGAAATACAATTTTTATTTAACTTATTGGAGCGGCGCACATTAATATTAAATAATCAAAGTATTTCTCCGGATGGTAAAATTTCGCGCCATCCAACATTGAAAAACCTTGATCGGGAAATTGACTTTATGCCACGTTTTGGAAAGCAGGTAAGCGCAAGGGCCCTCATTGTTCCCTGTATGAATCGAAACAATCTGAGTTTTGCAAAAATTGAGTTTTAAAAAAAGCAGCGTGATAGGAATCTTCCGACTGAAAAATTCTTCTAATGTTTTATTGTTGCTGATTTATGCGCTTGCATTGAAGTTTAATCTTTTTTTGCATCCCTCTATGCCATTGCGCCAACCGGAGGATAATTATTTGTACATTGGTTTAATTAACTTTTTGCAACCGCTTAATCTTCCCACAATTTTTTATTCCTTTTTGGTATTTGCGTTATTATTCTCACAGGCCACTTTGTTTAATCGTATTTGCAATACTCAAAAAATGCTGGCCAAGCCTACTTATCTCCCGGCCATGTCTTTCATCTTAATTACTTCTTTGTTACCAGAATGGAATGTTTTTTCTGCTCCTTTGGTTATCAATTCACTTTTGATTTGGATCTATTTCCGAATGATACTTTTATACAATTCACAAAAAGCAGCTTCTTCTATTTTTAATATTGGTGTTGTGATGGGGATTGTTACATTGTTTTACCAGCCTGCAATATTTTTTGTATTACTGATTTGGTTAGCACTTTATATAATGAGACCTTTTGTAATAAGAGAATGGCTTATTGGATTATTGGGCCTTACCACTCCTTATTATTTTCTTGGGATAATTCTTTATTTAACCAATAAATGGGATTGGAAAAAAGTGATCCCTTCCCTTAATTTTTCATTACCTGCATTGCCTTCCTCCATTTTTTTTACAATTAGTGTCGTTTTACTTGTTCTCGCATTTATTATTGGCGGTTTTTATGTTCAAACCAACTTGAGTAAGATGCTTATCCAGGTTAGAAAAAACTGGAGCCTTTTATTATTATTTCTGATAATATCCACTTTTATAATATTGGTTAATGGGGGAGAAAATTATGAAAATTGGCTACTATGCGCTATTCCCTTAGCTGCGTTTCATGCGGCTGCCTATTATTACCCACCCAATAAAATTTTTCCTCTTGTGTTGCACTGGAATATCTTCGCTTATGCTATTTATCTTAATTACTGGCATTAATCTAAAGGGATAGTTCTCTTTTCAACGATTAAATTTTATCTTTACAATTCTTACTAAACAATTTTCAAATGAAATTTGGTGTGGTTGTTTTTCCAGGTTCTAATTGCGATCGGGATATGCAGGATGCTTTACAAAACGATTTGAAAAAGGAAGTGGTTATGCTGTGGCATAAAAACAAAGATCTCAGTTCGTTTTCTATTGACGATTGCATCGTTTTACCTGGCGGATTTTCATATGGTGACTACCTTCGTTGTGGCGCCATCGCACGGTTTAGTCCAATGATGCAGAGTGTTATTGAATTTGCCAATAAGGGAGGTAAGGTGTTGGGAGTTTGCAATGGTTTTCAAATATTATGCGAATCGAATCTTTTGCCCGGCGTATTGCTTCTTAATGCCAACCGTCAATTCATTTGTAAAAATGTTTATATCAAAGGAGTTGGTTCAGACAAACCATTAAAAATTCCTATCGCCCATGGAGAAGGAAGATATTATGCAGATGAAAAAGTCTTAGATGATTTGGAAGCTAATAATCAGATTATTTATCATTATTGCGATGAACTTGGCAATATAACTGTTAAAGCGAATCCAAATGGCGCCACCCGAAATATTGCCGGTATTTGCAATTCGGGCAGAAATGTTTTTGGTATGATGCCTCACCCGGAACGTGCTTGCTCGGAGTTATTGGGAAATGTAGATGGGCGTGTAATTGTAACAAATTTACTAATGACTCAAATCAAGCCTTTTGTAAAACCTTTAGCGGAATTGGCTAACATTTAATGAAATATTAAGATTTTAAACGCGAATTTTATAGTCTTTTTACGTTTGTAATAGAAACAATAACGCAAATGAAATATCTTTTTACACTTTTGTCAGTTCTTGCTGTAACAATTTTTGCTTCGGCCCAATCATCTAAGCAGGTTAAATGGGTGTTCACTGCAAAAAAGATTGCCGATAAAACTTTTGAAGTAAATATGACTGCAACTATTAATGGTAATTGGCATATGTATGCTCAAAATGTTGGAGTAGAAGGTCCTCTTCCAACTACATTTACTTTTACTAAAAATCCATTAACAGTTATTGACGGAAAACCAAAAGAGATTGGTAAGGTTATTAAGAAGCGCGAGGAAATTTTTGGTGGGGTTGTAAACTATTTTGAAAAAACAGTAAGTTATGTACAGGTAGTTAAAGTAAAAGGCAATATCAAAACTGCTTTGGTTGGTAAAGTTGAATTTTTGGTTTGCAGTGATAACACATGTTTGCCTCCTTCAGAGGTAGAATTCAGTGTTAATGTCGGTGGATAGTCGCTTAAACGACCGAAAGTATTCTTTTGAAACGAGTTTCTTTGCACTAAGAAACTCGTTTT
>JBJXDV010000129.1:0-2801 GCA_046153465.1 Chitinophagaceae bacterium | reverse complement strand
AAAGCAGATTTGTATGTTAAGGAGGTCTATGTTGATGGCGGTAGAATGTTGAAAAGACTTCGCCCTGCTCCACAAGGACGTGGCTATCGTGTCCGTAAACGTTCCAATCATATTACAATGGTACTTGACAGTATGAATCAAGCTACTATCTAAATACTAAAACTAAAAGTCAAAAGTCGATGGGACAAAAAGTTAATCCGGTAGGTCTAAGATTAGGTATCATCAAAGGTTGGGATTCCAATTGGTATGGTGGTAAAGACTTTTCTGAAAAATTGATTGAGGATGATAAAATAAGAAAATATATCCACGCAAGGATTCCCAAAGGTGGCATATCAAAAATCATCATTGAAAGAACCTTAAAGAGAATAATTCTTACTATTCATACAGCTCGCCCTGGGGTAGTTATTGGACGTGGGGGCGGTGAAGTTGATAAAATTAAAGAAGAGCTCAAAAAGATCACCAACAAGGATGTTCAAATTAATATCTTCGAAATCAAACGACCCGAATTAGATGCTAAATTAGTAGGGGAGGGTATAGCTCAACAACTTGAAGCTCGCATTTCTTATCGTCGTGCTATGAAACAAGCCATTGCTTCAGCAATGAGGGTTGGTGCACAAGGAATTAAAGTGAAGGTTTCAGGACGTTTAGGCGGGGCTGATATGGCACGTGCTGAACAGTACAAAGAAGGAAGAATTCCATTGCATACTTTAAGAGCTGATATTGATTATGCAGTTTCAGAAGCCAACACCGTCTATGGTAAAATTGGCATTAAAGTATGGATTTTCAAAAAAGAAATTTATGGTAAGCCTGATTTATCACCCAATCAAGCTACCGGCAACACCAACGAGAAAGGAAATCAATCTCAACAACAACAGCCTCAACAACCGCAACAACGCCGTCGTAGAGGAAATGAAAATGGTGGTGGTGGTCAAAAAAAGAAAAAAAAGTAGTATAAGGGTAAAAATAGGTAATATTAAAATTGCAATACAATGCTACAGCCTAAAAGAACCAAGTATAGAAAACAACAAAAAGGTCGTATTAAAGGAATTGCTACACGTGGTCACGTAATCGCCTTTGGAAGTTTTGCCCTCAAAACTCTTGAGCCAGGTAGAATCACAGCTCGTCAGATTGAGGCTTGTCGTATCAGTATTTCTCGTACTATGAAACGTGAGGGAAAAATCTGGATTCGAATATTTCCTGATAAACCTATTACCAAAAAGCCTGCTGAGGTACGTATGGGTAAGGGTAAAGGCTCGCCTGAGTATTGGGTAGCACCGATTCAACCTGGTAGAATTTTATTTGAGATAGACGGTGTAAGCCGTGAAGTTGCTGAAGAGGCACTTTATTTAGCTGCTCAAAAACTACCTGTAAAAACAAAATTTGTTGTTCAAAGAGAATATGCTGGGTAATTATGAAAGATAATGAGATTAAATCTATAAGTGAGCAAGAATTAATAGATAATATTAACTCTGAAACCGAAAACTTGCAAAGACTCAAGTTCGCTCACGCGGTATCAGCCATTGAAAATCCAATGAGGATTAGAGCAAGTCGTCGTTACATTGCTCAATTGATGACTGAATTAAACGCTCGGAAAAAGACTAAATAAAATTTGGTATCCCCAATTCAAGATAATATATGGAACTAGAAAGAAAATCCAGAAAAGAGAGAATAGGGAAAGTCTACAGTAATAAAATGAATAAAACGATTACTGTATTGGTTGAACGTAAATTTAAGCACCCTATTTACGGAAAGTTTATTACCAAAAGTAAAAAGCTAATGGCTCATGATGAGACAGAAGATTGTAAAATTGGTGATATTGTAAAAATAATGGAATGTCGTCCTTTGAGTAAGAATAAACGATGGCGTTTAGTTCAAATCATTGAGAGAGCTAAGTAATTTTAAATTAATTAATGAAATTCTGAGTTATGATACAGCAAGAATCCAGACTTAATGTGGCTGATAATAGTGGTGCCAAAGAAGTACTCTGTATCAGAGTATTGGGTGGCACTAAAAAAAGATACGCTAGTGTAGGTGATAAAATTGTAGTAACTGTAAAGTCAGCCCTTTCATCAAGTAATTTAAAGAAAGGAACTGTTTCAAAAGCAGTTGTGGTAAGAACTAAAAGTGCGGTTCGCCGAACTGACGGCTCTTATATTCGTTTTGAAGATAATGCGGCGGTGCTTCTCAACAATAATGATGAACCACGTGGTACTCGTATATTTGGACCGGTAGCAAGAGAGTTGCGTGAAAAGCAATTTATGAAAATCGTATCCCTTGCACCAGAAGTATTGTAAATTAAGATGGAACGTAAAAAAAATAAACAACCGAAATTGCATATCAAAACCGGAGATTTGGTGTTGATTATTGCAGGGGACGAAAAGGGTAAAAAAGGGCGAATACTTTCAATTGATGTCGAGAAAAAGCGAGCAATTGTTGAAGACCGTAATAAGGTAAAAAAACACGTAAAGCCTAGTACCAATAACCCCCAAGGAAGTATTGAAACCAAAGAAGCTTCTATACATATCAGCAATTTGATGGTTATAGACGAAGCTTCTGATGAAGCCCGTAGAACCGGTAGAAAACGGGACGAAAACGGCAAACTACAAAGATATTTCAAGTCACATTCATCTAAAAAGGAGGCATAAGAAATGGCACCTCGTATTAAAGAAAAATATATGAATGATGTAGTACCTACACTACAAACTAAATTCGCTTATAAGTCAATTATGCAAGTGCCAAAGTTGACGAAAGTAGTTATTAATAAAGGTATTGGAGCGGCTGTTTCTGATAAGAAATTAGTT
>JBJXDV010000128.1:0-10837 GCA_046153465.1 Chitinophagaceae bacterium | reverse complement strand
CTGAAATTTCTGAATCAAATAATAAAAATTATAAAACCTGAAATCCATAAGCATAGGGATCGTTTTCTTTATCGATACTTATTGAATTGTATCCATAAATCGTTGCCCATCCTTCAATACCCGGTCGAATAGCACGCTTGTTTCCAACTGTCGTTTCTTCTTCAATTGTTCCAATAAATTTACTTCCTATTATACTCTCGTGAATAAATTGATCCCCTTTCTTCAACAAGCCTTTTGCATACCTCTGAGCCATTCTGGCACTGGTTCCCGTTCCGCACGGACTTCTGTCAATTGCCTTATCTCCATAAAAAACAGCATTACGTGCTGTAGATGTTTTATCCATAACGGCGCCTGCCCACAATATATGACTGCAACCATTTATGGTAGCATCGAACGGGTGCACAAAACTATATTTCTGATTAATATTTTTTCTTAACTCCCGGGCCCAACTAATTAATTTGTCAGCGGAATAATGTTCTAGTCCCTTAAAATTTTTTTGAACATCTACAATAGCATAAAAATTTCCTCCATACGAAACATCAATTACTAATTCGCCTAACTCAGGGCAATTCACTGCTAAGCCAGTTGAATCAAGATAAGACGCAACATTAGTGAGCTTTACACTTTTTACCCTGGGATGAATCCCATGGCCATTTGAAATCCCAAGATCATTCAAAATCTCAGGATCGGTTAATTGATTTGTATTTTCCAACCGGTATTCAATATTTACTAATCCGGCAGGGGCTTCCATTCGAACCAACCCCGGAATTTTGGGAATAATCAATCCTTCTTCAATGGCAATAGTAATTGTACCGATGGTGCCATGTCCGCACATCGGCAAACAACCACTGGTTTCGATAAATAGTACAGCAACATCATTAGCTTTATCATGTGGCGGATACAAAATACTTCCACTCATCATATCATGACCTCTTGGTTCAAACATCAAGCCTTTTCGGATCCAATCATATTCTTTTAAAAAATGCTGACGTTTTTCACTCATTGTTTTTCCTTCGAGTGCTGGTCCGCCATCTGCAACCAAACGAACAGGATTGCCACAGGTATGCGCATCTACGCAATGAAAAGTTGAACCTCCAAAACGATTGATCGTCGAGTTCGGATATTTTTTTGTAACTGGGTTTTGAAGCATAGGAGATCAATATTTTTGTTTCACTTAAAAGCTATACCTACTCTAAAGTTATTTTAACAAATCCAGGTTGTCCAAAATATAAACACCTCTTCCATAGGTTCCAATAACAAATTTTTTATCACGGGGATGAATAAACATATCATTTACTGAAACTGCTACCGGTAAATTACCATTAGCAGCTATCCAGTTTTTGCCACCCGTTTTACTTATGTATACTCCCATATCCGTACCGCAATACAAAATATTTTTATCGGAAGGATGTTCGATAATGACATTTACGGGAGAAAGCGGAAGATTTGATGAAATTAATTTCCAAGTACCCCCTTTATTATCTGAAACATAAATATAAGGTGTGTGATTATCAGAACGGCGGTCGTTCAATACGATATAAACAAGTGAAGAATTATACTGCGACGGAGTAATTTTTATAACGTGCTTGTTTAGGGGCAATCCTTTTGTGATTTCTTTCCACTGATTACCGTCATCCATTGTTAACCAGATGCGACCGTCATCAGTTCCTGCATAAATAATTCCCGGCTTATCGCCTTCAGCAATAGCCGTAATGGCCTGATGATAGATGAGGTAAGGATATACACCCATCTTTGTCTTATCGTTATAAGTTAGATCGGCACTGATCTGATTCCAGGTTTCGCCTTCATCGGTTGATTTATATAAATGTTGAAGTCCATTGTAAATGACTTTATTATTGAACTTCGACATAAGTGTTCCAGCCAGCCATTCACCTCTTAAAGAATCAATACGACCTACATCGAATGTTTTAAATTTTTTTACCCCGATGCTGTCGTGTAAACTCATATCAGTACGCATTAAGCGCCCATAATAGGTACTTGAATAAACAATATTATGATTTTGCGGATCAATTTGTATTTGCGTGCCTTCTCCTCCTGGTGCATTTTCCCAGGAACGAAGCGAAGAATCCTGCGGCTTCTCAAAACTATTCATACTATTGCCACTCATGGTTCCTTCATCCTGTACAGAGCCAAAAATATTAAAGGGTGTTTCCATATCGTAGGCAACAGTATAAAATTGGGTGGTTGGAATTTCGTCGAAAAAATTTTTCCAAATTTTTCCACCATCGAACGTAGTGCTCACGCCTCCATCATTACCCAAAATAATTCTGCTCGTATCTTCTTTGTCAATCCACAAAGCATGATTATCGCCATGGATATTTTCGCTATTGCGATCGGAAGGGCGGAACATTTTCCAGGTTTTGCCACCATCCTCCGATTTACCCATCGAAACACCCAATGCATAAATCTGATTTTCGTTTTTTGGATTCACTCTTATCTGGCTGAATACCCAGCCATAGGTTCCTGAAAATGGCCTAAAGAAATCATGCACCTCTCCCATTTTCTCCCAGGCTTCTCCTTTATTATTACTTCTATATACCGCACCTCCAATCACTACTTTTTGTACTTTTCGTTCATAGCTATCCGTTTCACCGGGCCTTGGATCTCTCTTCTTGTTATGATCATCAACAAACGCATAAAGAACAGAGGGGTTTGACTGACTGATCGCTAACCCGATTCTTCCGGTGAGCTTAGTGTCTGGCAAACCATTATTGATAATCTTCCATGATTTACCACCATCGGTAGTTTTATAAATATGATCGCCGTCTTCAGGTACCGGATCACTCCATCTTTTCCGAATACGATTCCACATACTTGCATAGATGGTAGAAGGATCGGTAGGATCCATCACTAAATCAATACAACCAATCTTTTCATTCTCTCCTAAAATTAATTTCCAGGTTTTACCTCCATCCCTGGTCATATAAACACCGCGATCTTTATTATAGGTCCATTCATTACCACTGGCAGCAACATATACAATATTTGCATCGGTTGGGTGAATCAATATTCTTGAAATCGTTCCTGTATTTTCTAAACCTATATGCTTAAATGATTTTCCTCCATCCGTAGTTTTATAGATACCAATTCCAGGTAAGGAGGCCCTGAATATATTAGCCTCTCCGGTTCCAACATACAAGGTATTTTGGTCAGAAGGAGCCATCGCTATATTGCCAATTGAAAGGGTTGCTTCCTTATCGAATAGCGATTTCCAATGAACACCCCCATCTTCCGTTTTCCATAAACCACCCGTAGCAAATGCGGCATATATAATATTGGAATTGCCAGTAACGCCCACCACATCTGTACTACGCCCACTTGTATTATTGGGGCCGGTAAGTCTCCATGTCAAATTTTTGTACGGCGATTTTTCTAGCAATTGCATTTGTTGTTTATAAGCAGCCATTTTTTGAATCCCAGTTGTTTGAGCGTTGGTCAGTAAACAATTAGATAAAATAATGGAGAGTACAAGAAATTTGGTCAAAACAAATAATCTTCTCATGATGATGTTTTATTAAATTTGGTTACATTTTATTATATGGAAACCTACGGTAAAGTTTTATTGTTTGCAACACCCGCCTTTCTGGTGCTTGTATTGTTAGAAAAATGGTACGGCTGGAAAAAAGGTTTTGATACGGTACGAACAATGGATATGATTTCCAGTTTAAGCTCGGGTATCACAAACGCAACGAAAGATGTTATCGGGTTGAGCATAGCAATTTTGAGTTATGACTGGATGGTAAATCACCTTGCACTTACACATGTTAAATCCTCAATTGGCTTATATTTTATTGCGTTTATTGCACTCGATTTTTCAGGATATTGGGTTCATCGAATTGCGCATCAGTACAATCTGTTCTGGAACAATCATATTATTCATCATAGCAGTGAAGAATTTAATTTGGCATGCGCACTAAGGCAAAGTATTTCGAGTATCATAAAAATCTTTGCGATTTTTTTATTACCAGCCGCTTTACTCGGAGTACCATCTATGGTAATTGCGGTAGTAGCTCCTCTTCATTTGTTTGCTCAATTCTGGTATCATACCCGACATATTAATAAAATGGGATTCCTTGAAAAAATAATCGTTACGCCATCTCACCACCGTGTACATCATGCGATTAATCCGGAATATTTGGACAAGAATTATTCACAAATATTTATTTTTTGGGATAAGTTATTTGGAACCTTCCAGGAGGAGCTGCAAGACAAAGAACCTGTTTACGGAATTACAAGACCAGTACAAACCTGGAACCCGATCAAAATTAATTTTCAACATTTATGGCTGCTCATCAACGATGCGTGGAAAACCAAAAGCATAAAAGATAAATTTCGGATCTGGTTAATGCCAACTGGATGGAGGCCGGCAGATATGGCAAAAAAATATCCAGCAAAAAAAATCGAAGATGTTTATCATTTTACTAAATATAACCCAACAGCTTCGCCGGCGTTGCAAACCTGGAGTTGGATCCAAATTAGTATAGTGCTTATTTTCATAAGCTACCTATTTGCAAACATTGCAACAATTAATAACCTAAATTCCAGTTATATCTATATCTATGGTCTCTTTATTTTTTTGAGTGTATACGCTTTTACAGACCTGATGGATAGAAACCGTTCGGGATTGGTATGGGAAAGTATAAAAAATATACTGGGTATTACTATCATTGCTTATACGGGTACCTGGTTTGGATTAAGTCAATGGCAGCAATATATCAACCTGATTTTAATAGTATACTTTATTGTTTCCACATTTGCCACCGCCTGGTTTGTATACCAGTTTAACAAAGAAGATCAACAGTTATCTATTTCAATATAATTTCAAAGAACTATTTTGGTTGCTAGCCAAATGATATCGATTAGATTTTATTTTTTGTCAATTCATTATTGATTGTTCTCCAAATCTCCAATGAATTCTCGTTTTTTAGTTCCTCTGGCAATAGGCTATTCGGCCAGTTTTGAAAAGCCAATGGCCGTACAAATCTTTTTATTCCATCGGCGCCTACGCTGGTAAACCTGGAATCGGTGGAAGCCGGATAAGGGCCACCGTGATGCATACTCAAACAAACTTCAACCCCTGTTGGGACATTGTTAAGGATAAACCGTCCACAAATATTTTTTACCACTTCAATTAATTCTTTATTATTTGCCAGGTCTTTTTCTGTAGCCATTAATGTTGCTGTGAGTTGGCCCTCGAGATGTTTTGCAACATCTAGCATTTCATTTTTATCCTTACAGCGAATAACAAGTGAATAAGGCCCAAATACTTCCTGGTGCAAAACCGGATTGTTTAGAAATGCTTTCCCGGTAGCTGTTGCAATTGAAGGTGTGCCTCTTAATTTATCTTCGTCAACCGGTGCTGTTGATTCAGCAATGATATCAACGCCCTGCTGAATAATAGCCAATGACTTTTTTTCTATATAAGCTTTCGAAATTCCCTGATGCAGCATCAACCCCGCTGGAATTTTCTGAATGGCGCCTCCTAATTCATTAATAAAATTTTGTAAAGCTTCACTTTCGATACCAATCAGTAAACCCGGATTAGTACAAAATTGCCCCACTCCTAACGTTATTGAACCGGCGTAGTTTTGAGCGATAGAAGAATACTCCCCTGATATTTTTTCTTCTAGGAGAAAAACAGGATTAACGCTTCCCATTTCAGCAAAAACCGGGATAGGTTCTTTGCGTTGATTGGCCCAATCGTAAAGTGCTTTGCCCCCTAAAAATGAACCAGTGAACCCAACTGCTTTTGTGTGTTTATGCATTACCAAGGCCTTACCAACTTCAAAAGAAACTCCATGAAGATGAGAAAATATTCCTGCGGGCATTTTCGTCTGTGCAGCCGCTTTATGAATGGCATCAGCTACCAGTTGAGAAGTTTTTGCATGGGCAGGGTGAGCTTTCACAATAACCGGGCAACCGGCTGCAAATGCACAGGCTGTATCTCCACCGGCAGTTGAATAAGCAAAAGGGAAATTGGAAGCTCCGAATACAACTACTGGTCCCAGTGGAATCAACATTTTACGTACATCGGGTTTAGGCGGGGTTTTATCGGTAATAGCTGTATCAATTCTTGCTTCGAGCCATTCTCCATTTTCACAGGCCGAAGCATATTGATTTAACTGAAAGATGGTTCGACCACGTTCATTTCTTAGTCTTGCCTCAGGAAGATTAGTTTCTTCCATGGCAACTTTTATCAATTCATCGCCGCAATTTTCTAACTCTATCGCAATCATTTTCATGAAGGTGGCTCTTTCTTTTAAAGGCAATGTGCGATAGATATGAAATGCCTTCCACGCATTTTCCATGGATACATTGATCTCGCTCAGCGTAACATCTTTGTACATTATAAATTTATTTACCAGGTTCACTAATTTTTTTTGATGCATTATCAATTAACAACACCCAATCATTTTCAATTCCAGTTGATGGAGATGTTATAGCGATGGTTTTCCTGTTTGAAACAATAATCGATTTATTATATTTTCCTGTTCTTGGATTAAACCAACACAGTGTAAGTTCTTTTCCTTTAATACCTGATGTATTAACTACTATCTTTTTTCCAACCGGTAAATAAACCATTAAGTAGTTTCCATCTTCATCTCTAAACGCGGTAGCATACTCGCCTTTCTCGCCCTGGCCTTCTGCAATAATCGATTGATCGGGAATACGATTTAAAAAAGGTCTTGATTCAATAAGTTTACGCAAATACCCAACTTGAAAAGCGCCTGGGCGATCCAACGCATCTTGCCAATACCTATCGGCATAATTAATTATTTCTTCCCGCTTACTATAGAATTGCCAAATAGAATGATGACCATAGGTTACACCACATGCACCTGCAAAAACTGATCGGTAACATTGTTTTCGAACATCATAATCTCTAAAATATCCATTGGCTGGATCCCATTTCGGCCATGGATTAACGGGATGGTCTTCATAATTTGGTTCTGAATCCAGGGTTGGTTTAGCAGGTTTTAATAATCGATCTCTTTCAATCCAGTTCCAAACGGGTACATCATGTCCGCCGCCATGTCCGCTTTGCATCATATTTATTGCCAGCCATTCTTCCGAGTGCAAATCGAAGGAAGTAGACCGTTCTCCCCCAGAAATATGATAGGTAAAGATTGCCTTGCCTTGAGTTCCTTCTTTAATACCTTTTGCCATTGCTCGCCAAATAGGTCGCCAGTCGTTTGAATCATTAGTGGCAGGTCGATCCCCACCCAAAATCCAAACTATATTTTGATACGAACGATAGCGTCTTCCCAAAAATAATCCATAGGTATAGGCGTTAGATAGATTAAAAACCAGTGGCCCTTCTCCCCATATCATTGCTACCTTATCGCCCCAGGTAGGCAACAGACCCATAAAAATATTTCGTTTCATTGCTTCTTTTACGGTCCAATCTATCAATTCAAAATAGGTTTCATTTGGTTGGGTAGGGTCCAAATTTTTTAGAGGTAACTGATTGTACCGATTTGCTTTTTTTAGTCCATTAAATTCTGCAAGAATTACCGACTGAATGAGATTAAATCCTTTTTCAGATCGATTGTCAAGATAGTTAGCAATTTCTTCTTTTTTAAGGCGATGAAAAAGTTCCCATCCAGTATCACCCAACCAAAAAAAAGGAAAACCATCTTCATATTGAAGAGAATGACCATTGTTTGTTACTTTCAAGCGGCCATGCTTCCAATTTCCCTGTGAAATCGAATCAATACTTCCCAATAGTAATAGAAATCCAACGAAGAATTTCATAAACATTTTCTTTACAAGTTAAGGTAATCGGGCAACACTGGGCGGGATGTGATACCCTCATTAATTATTTTTAATACTTCTTCTCTTTCTTTGCCAACAATCGCTAATCGTGGTGCACGAACATGCTCGCTTCCGATACCTGTTTTTTCAGCAGCCAGTTTTATATACTGCACTAACTTAGGTTTTATGTCAAGTTCGAGCAAGGGCATAAACCAACGGTATATTTTTGTTGCATCTGCAATCCTGCCTGCTTTTACCAGCTTATAAATCGCTACGGTTTCACGCGGAAAAGCATCCACCAAACCAGCTACCCATCCATCGGCGCCCAGGCATAACTCTTCCATGGCAAGCGTATCTACTCCGCAAAGAATTTTAAACCGGTTACCAAATCGGTTAATCATTCTTGTTACGTTTGTAACATCCCTGGTGCTTTCTTTAACGGCGGTGATATTTTTACAGGCAGTTAATTCCTGAAACATATCAAGCGTTACTTCAATCTTATAATCAATTGGGTTATTATAAATCATCACAGGTAAATCCGTTGAATCAGCTACTGTCTTGAAATAGCTAACTGTTTCCCGGTCGTCACTTTTATACCGCATCGGGGGAAGCAGCATTAATCCTGTTGCTCCCCATGTTTTAGCATAGGCTGCCTGTTGCAATGCTTCCTGAGTACTTCCTTCGGCAATATTCAGTACCACAGGTATTTTACCTTTTAGTTTTTCAACGGCAAATTTTACTAATTTTTCTTTTTCGGTTGTTGTTAATACACTGGCTTCTCCTAAAGATCCGCCAAGGATAATACCATTAACGCCTGCCTCTACCTGCTCTTGTAAGTTTTTAGCAAACAATGGAAGATCTAATTGATCGGAGCTATCAAAAGGAGTTAATAACGCGGGATAAACTCCGTTCCAAGAAATACTCATATGTTATTTTTTTTCAAAGGTAATATTGGCGGTTGGATCAATTAAAGCGAGAATTAATCAATTATTTACCAATATTAACTTAATAACAAAAAAATAAGTATAAAAGCGCTAATATTGGTAAATGAAGGTTGTTCAGTTTACAATACCGGTAGCTGGTGAACAAACAGTAATTATGCAGGAAGATATCCTTCCTCATTTTTACACGCATCTTCACCGGCATATGGAAACGCAGATTACCTGGATCGTAAAAGGAGAAGGAACATTATTAACAGGCGATCATATGCATCGCTTTCAATCGGGAGATATATTTATCATTGGTGCCAATCAACCACATCTGTTTAAAAGCGATCCAAAATATTTCAACACAAATGAAAAAAGTTCAGTTCACTCAATTACGTATTTTTTCAATACAAACTCTTTATTTGGAGAGATAATGAAATTACCTGAGTTAAAGTCGATCAATAAATTTATTGTAAACACTACGCTTGGCATGCAGTTACCGAAGGAATATATATCGGTAGCCAGTGATGCAATAAAAATTTTAAAAGACAAAAAAAATGCTAACAGGCTTGCGGGCTTTATTCAACTATTACATTTATTTTCTTCTTTTAAGAAATGGAAAATGCTTTCAACAGTTTCTGCGACTAATCATATATCTGAATCGGAAGGACTGCGCATGAATGATATTTACCAATATACGATGTTACATTATACAGAAACGATTACCCTTTCAGAAATTGCTAAAGTAGCGTATCTCACACCGCAGGCATTTTGCAGATATTTTAAAAAACATACGCGCAAAACCTATATCACTTTTTTAAATGAAATACGAATTACGGAAGCGTGTAAAAAAATTATACAGGGCGATTTTGAATCGTTTGCATCGATAGCTTACAAAACCGGATTCTGCAACGTGGTAACCTTTAACAGGGTGTTTAAAAAATTGGTTGGACGATCTCCTTCGGGTTACACTAAAGAATATTTTGGACAAGCAGGTGATTAAGTACAATTCAAGCGGGTAATAAATTCAGTGCTGTATCGGCATCTCAGCTTGCACCATACATACGTTCTACTTCGATTACAATTTCCTCCATTGTTTTATCGTCACTGGCTGGTTTATAAGGTTGTTTTAAACTACTATTAAAGAAGAAGGCTACAGTTTGCCATACTTGAGCAGAAAAACTTCCTTTGTATTCACTTATTAGTTCATAACAATTATTACCTGTTTGGCGATTAATCAATTTCATTAATACTTTTCCCTGGTAAACCGATAATTGAGTGAGAGGATCCGTAAACTCTTTCTTGAGTTCTTTCTCCCGTGATTTTATATAATCCTTTCTTTTCTTTTTGTCTTTAATAAACTCCAGCTTAATATTAATATCGTTTATGATATAGCCAGCCCTCCTTGCATAAGGATATGTTACATAAACAGCATTTCGTAAGCGCGTCCATTCTTTTCTTTTTTCTAAAAGATGTTTCGGATAACGGGCAGAGACCCACACCCATTCTAATGTTTGAGAAGGGAGAATTTCTAAATTTTGATATAAATGGGCCGGAACGGGAATTGTATCATTAGGCCCCAATTCAGGTAAAGAAATTCTTTTAAGAATTGAATCAGGAATTTCTTGTGAATAAGCAGTTACAACCGAAAGCGAGCATACTGCTAACAGACCTGATATAAGAAATATGGATACAGTGCGGTTCATGACTTCAACAAAATACAATTATTTTCTTCTTTTTCATACTCAAAGGACAAACAAAGTAACCCCATTTGTTGCAAAGGTTATGCTAAGAATTTGTAAACAGACAGGTTACACCAGCCGTATGCGACGAATCATGCTCATTATAAATCCTATAATAACCAATACAACTCCGAGCCAAACGAGGTTGATAAGAGGGAACTGCATCACTTTCAATGCTATAAAAGGCGTCATGCGTGAAGATTCTTTAATGCCAATTTCAAAATTACTATTCGGTCCAATCTTATTAATCTGAATTGCCAGGTTTTGTGAAATCATAGTATCAGGAACTAATTTAACCTGATTATTCTTTACATATAAATAAGGATTGGCAATAACAGTTTTCCCATTTCGAAAGGGAATAATTTTTAAAGTAGCCATTATAGCCGTGTCATT